>CAZCNT010000015.1:4090-6019 GCA_964500695.1 uncultured Gammaproteobacteria bacterium
TTTGGGTTAATATTTTCTCTCCAAAATAAACTCCATAAGTTCGTTTATTTTTGTTTTTGCCGGTTCGTGGGATAAAAATCCCAAATCATGGTCAAATATTTCTTTTGCTTTGTGCTTCATTTTCTCCGCCAGTTTTTTGGTATAGCTAACGCCTTTTGTGTTGGCTAAAGTAATTTTCCCTTCTTTTTTGTCCTGTTTCAGATCTAAAATATCGTCAACGAGTTGAAAACATCTCCCAAGATACAAACCGAATTCGGTTAATTTATCTAATTGATCTTCGGTTGCCCCGGCTAGAATAGCGCCAAGCCGTATTGGGCCGGCGATAGTATAGTAGGCACTTTTACTGTCGGCAATAAAAAAATATTCATCGTCCTCTAGTTTTCTTTTTTTGTTTGTCCAAATCTGTTCAACCCCTTGTCCCAAGGCTGTTCTCATCAATATTTTGTAAAACTCATCTGAAATCTTTTCGGAATTTTGATCGTTAATTATTTTCCACATGATCATGTGCAAGGCATCCCCGGCATTTATTGCCAGTTCATAGCCGTAGATTTTATGAAGTGTAGGCTTACCTCGCCGCGCGTTAGAGTTATCTTCAACGTCATCGTGAATTAGTATCCATTCTTCAGACAGTTGCATCGCGGCGGCGGTTTTAATTGCCTGATTTTTTTTGAATCCGAGTGCTTCGACGGTGAGAAGAACAAGAGTCGGACGCAGGTATTTACCCTTTCTCTCTGGGTACTCGCGGTTAATTTTCCAATACAAACCCGTTTCTTTCCTGAATTTTTGAGGGATTTGAAATCGGATGGGGTAGTCGGGATCCTTTAAATATTTCTCTATTTCCGGCCAAACAAGTTTTTTGGTTTCTTCAAGCGTGTTTTGTATCACAGCCGTATTATAACGTAAAGATCGCCTATGGTATAATTTCCCAAACATGACAGATATAGACCTTCCTAAAGGCACGGTTCTCCCTAATCACATAGCCATGATTTTAGACGGTAACCGCCGCTGGGCCCGCGCCCGAGGGCTAAAGCCTTGGGAAGGGCACTACTACGGCTTTAAAGCGGTTGAGGCGCTTGCATATGCTTCACGCGACCTTGGAGTCCATACCTTTACAGTTTGGGCATTCTCAACCGAAAATTGGGAACGTTCCAAGGAAGAAATTGACGCCATAATGAATCTTTTCAGAAAAGCTCTTAAAGAAAAGGAAAAAGAGTTTCACCGTGACCGTGTTGCTTTGATTCACCTGGGACGGAAGGATAGGCTGCCGAAGGATATCCGCTCGGAACTAACAAGAATCGAAGCGGATACTGCTAAATATTCAGCTAATCACGTTTTTAACTTGGCAATTGATTATGGTGGGAGAAGTGAAATAGTCCGAGCAGCACAAAAAGCAATCGATTCCGGAATTGCCTTTAGCGAACTAGATGAGAAATCATTTGAAAAATTCCTGGATACTTACAATCAGCCGTACCCAAATCCTGATCTATTTATAAGAACAAGTGGGGAGCAGAGGACCAGCGGGCTTCTTCCATGGCAGATGGTTTACGCAGAATATTATTTTGATCAAACACATCTTCCGGATTTTTCTCCGGAAAAGTTAAAAGAGGCAATCTTAGACTTTAGCAGACGTAGGCGTAGGTTTGGGGGAAATGATGCAATAGAACACTTTGATTTTGATCCAAAGCTTGTTGCTAAATTGGAACTAAAGTGGTGGAGACTGGGGAAAATTCCGGAAGGGACAAAACTTCGCGAATATGCCCTAAATCATATCAAGGAACAATTCGGATTGTCTACCAAACTGGCAGGTCAGGCTGCAAAGTATTTGGTTGAGGCAATTATTTTTGAAAATAGAGACAAGTTAGAAAAAGCAAAAGGGAGTCTTAAAAAGTTCTACAAATTAATTAAAAGTGAGCTAAAATTAGCTTTTGA
>CAZCNT010000015.1:6119-13427 GCA_964500695.1 uncultured Gammaproteobacteria bacterium
GGAGTCTTAAAAAGTTCTACAAATTAATTAAAAGTGAGCTAAAATTAGCTTTTGAGCCGGAAATAGTGGCCTCCTTGGAAATTCAATCAAATAAACAAAAAGGGGAGAATGAGGAATTAACCAAAGAACATTTAGCAGAAGTTTATAGAATTTCGCTTTTCCAGGCTGCCAAAGCGGCTCATCTTAGAGTTTTGGCGAATATTGAAAGGAATCGTGGTGATTGGGATAAAGCCGAAGACTATCTTCAAAAATATTATCGTGCCCTCAAAGAGCGTGTTGCGTAGGCTCAATTTTATATATTTTTCCCAAACTTTTGCAGAAGATTAAATTGAGGCGATTTTTAGTTCAACTTTTTTGACTCTCCTGCCTAGTTTATCAAATTCTTCAATGGTAGGTGCGTCATCTTCAAGATTGGCTATCTGCAGGCCTAGTTTATCGATTCTTTTAGTCAGTTTTTCGTCAACATCATCAATTTTAGTACTCAGTTTTTTATCGAGGTTCTTAATATCACCCCTAATCGCACTCTGTCCGTCCAAAACCATCTGAAGCATTTTATGAGAGTCATCTGCCATATATTTATGATAACCCATGAAATTCTGATGTCAACTAAAACTTTCTGAATACTTCCCCCAAACTTTTGTAGGTTATTATCCTGAGCACAATCGAAGGACTTTTGATATAATTTCCTTGTGAACCTAATCAAAACCAAATCTTTTGAGCTCGCTGTTAATACAAAAGGGGACAAAAGTTCAGAAAAGGTGGCAATCTTGCTTCCGGGGAGGCTGGATACAAAAGATTATGCCCATTTCGTAAGTCATCAGAAATTCTTGGTAGGTAAAGGTTTTTATACGGTAGCGGCTGACCCGCCGGGAACTTGGGAAAGCCCGGGTGACATCAAACTTTTTACTACTACAAATTATATAAAGGCAGTTAATGAATTAATTGAGTATTACGGCAATAAGCCCACATTACTTCTGGGGCACAGCCGGGGAGGAAACGTGGCCATGATGGCGAGCACGAACCCACACGTAACAGGGATTATCCTTATAATGTCTTCGTATGAGGCTCCGACTGCGCCAGAAAACATAATAAACGGTCTTCAGATGGAACATAGAGATTTGCCGCCTGGAGATACAAGAACTAAAGAGCAAAAAGAGTTTGCTATGCCTATGGATTATTTTGAGGACGGCAAAAAAAATGACCCGATGGTTATTTTAAAAGAGAGTATAAAACCTAAGTTAATGTTCTCGGGAACTGTTGATAAATATTACACGCCTAAAGAGATTGAAGAAATATATGATTCTATTCCTGAGCCAAAAATGCTCCACGAACTAAATTCTGACCACAGCTACCGCCGGCATCCAGAAATAGTTGAGGAGGTTAATAGGGTGGTTGGAGAGTTTATTGATAGGTATCTAGGCTAATTTCCCTAAATTCGATACAAAGACAACAATGCCTTTAAATGGGGATTGACACCCATGATCATCTTTGTTATCTTCTGACTAAGAAAGATCGCTGACAAGCACGAGACTATATAAAAGTAATCTTATCTATTAACAAATGGACGAAACAAAGAAGAAAATCAAATTAGACAATCTGCCGGACCTTTTGACGGTTCGTGAAGTGGCAGAAATCTTAAGAGTTTCACCCTTAACCATTAAAAGGTGGGGCAAAAGGGGAAAGCTTCCGGCCATTCGCATAAACTCCAGAGGAGATCGCCGTTATAAGAAAGAAGCCGTACTCTGGTTATTAGGTATGCAAGGTAAGGAAGAATAGCTCCAAATACAGATTGTCCATTTTCTGATTTTCCATCTGCCATTTCATTTTGATATTGATCGATTTGAAAATTGTCAAATTTGATATGCAAGTTTTCAATAAGTGGAGAATAGGTAAGACTTGCGGTATAATATGCATACTTTCAGAAATTCATCCCATGCGAAAATTAACCAGCTTTATTTTTTTTATGTTTATCTTTTTTATGGTCTTGACCGGTATGAGTCTCACCGGACCGCTTCCTGCCGTCGCTAAGACCCCTCAACCGCTCCTAATTGCATCTCCAAGTGCCCAGGTAGTAGTTTCACCTCCGGAACCCGTAAAAAGCGATATTACTCAAAAGACTGAAGAGGTCTTGGGGCCATTGGAATCAATCTTAAAATCCCAATCCCTGGGACCGGTCTGGCCAGGAAATCCCATTAAATATGCCGTCAGGGGCGCAGTTTCTGCCGGAGTGCCTGCAAATACGATAGTTTTACTTCTTCTGTTACCGCTTGTGGCCTTGATAATTGCTTTTTCCAGAAATGTCATAGGGATCAGAGGTTTTGGAATTTTCCTGCCAGCTGCATTATCAGTGGTTTTCGTAGCCACCGGGCCCACTACCGGCATAGGACTATTTTTGATCATAGTAGCCGTTTCTACGGCTACACGCATGGTTCTTAGGAAACTCAAGCTTAAGCTTCAGTATCTGCCCCGCATGTCTTTCATTCTTTGGGCGGTGGTAGTCGGAGTTTTGGGCACGCTTTTTATGGCGCCATATCTCAGGTTTTCAGAGCTTTCCAACGTATCGATTTTTGCAGTATTAATATTGGTGCTTTTGGCCGAAGATTTTATTCGTGTACAACTGGGCAAAAGCGTCAAGACCGCACTTGGTCTTACTTTTGAGACTTTGGTCCTTTCACTCATATCTTATCTTTTTCTGACTCTCAAACCGCTTCAGGAGTATGTGCTTCTTAACCCGGAAGTTTCACTTCTTTTTGCCGGAATTGCCGACTTGATTTTAGGTAAATATACGGGACTTCGTATAATGGAGTATTACCGTTTTAGGAAACTAATTAATCAATGAAGGCATCCTCAATTTTGGGCCTGAATGCCAGAACTCAACTTTTTGCCTACAAATACAACACCAAGCGTGGCAAAAATATAGCGGACAGCAAGATCCAAACGGCTAGGGTATTACGTGAGGCCGATGTGGACAGCCTCGAAATATATAAAAAATTCAAAAACCCTCAGGATGTTTTGGAATTTGATTGGAATATTCTGCCTGATAAGTTTGCCCTAAAACCTAGCCGTGGAATGGGGGGAGAAGGAATAGTTGTCGTCAAAAGACGGCTTGTGAATAAACAAATATGGGTTACAACCAACAAGGAAAGAGTTACAGTGGAAGACCTTAAGCTTCATATACTGGACATTCTTGAGGGGGCTTATTCAATGGGAAATGTTCCGGATGTAGCTTTTATCCAGGAATATGTGGGGAGGCATAAAGCTTTCAGGCGTTGGGCATATCGGGGTACGCCGGATATTCGTGTAATTGTTTTTAATAAAGTACCGGTCATGGCAATGCTAAGGCTGCCGACAAAAGAATCCGGCGGGCGTGCCAATTTGCATCAGGGAGCGCTCGGAGTTGGGATTGATATGGCCACAGGCATTACCACAAAAGCGATATGGCACGGCAGTCAAATTATATTTAAACCCGGCACGGAGAGGAAGCTTCGGGGCATTAAAATACCCAGCTGGAATCGTATCCTGGAAACTGCAGTTAAGGCGCAAATAACCTCGGGCCTGGGATACTTGGGGGTGGATATTGTTCTTCATCCCGAAAAAGGGCCCTTAGTCTTAGAGTTAAATGCTCAACCCGGGCTCCAAATTCAATTGGCCAATGCAGAAGGACTTAAAAAAAGACTTGAAAGAGTGGAAGATCTTGAGGTTGCGGATGCAGATCATGGCGTCATGATAGCTAAAGCTATTTTTGCAGGGAGATTTGCAGACAGGATTGCCGTGAAAGAGGGCATAAAAATGATTAAAAATGACGAGGAAGTAAAAATAGTCCTCCCCAATAAACATAAAGATAAGGTAATGGCAAAAATTGATACAGGAGCATGGAGAAGTTCGATAGATAAAACCTATGCTGAGAAAAACGGTCTTCTGCAAAAAGACAATATTCTTTGGACAAAAGTTTTCAAAAGTTCACTGGGAGCAGAGGAAAGACCCGTGATTAACCTCAGTTTCTATCTTGCAGGAAGAAGAATTAATACTATTGCCTCGGTTTCCAATAGACGGGGACTAAAAAAAATCTTTATAATTGGCAGGCGGGATCTGCAGGGATTTTTGGTTAAGGTGGATGATCGGGTAAAATAGGCTAAGCTTGAAATTCATAAAATTATGAAAAAGATATTAATTCTGGTAGACAAGATGGGCGAGAAAAGAGAACTTTTCGTTAAGCATATTACGACAAGAGTCGGCACGGACGTGAATATCACTCTGGCGTTATTTTCAGATCTTTACTTTTCTGTTTCGGGCAAAGACCTGACCGTTGAAATTAACAAGATCCCCATTACCGGCTTCGATCTGGTTTGTTTTAGACACGTCGGCGGCAAATTTTCGGTTTTAGCTTCAACTCTTGCCATTTGCCTTCAAGTCAAAGGAGTTAAATTAATCGATTCCGTGTGGAGTGAGATTGGCCCTTTGGGCAGTAAGTTCACCTCTCTTGTTAAGTTGGGAGTGGAAGGGTTGCCCATCATGAAAACCATATATGTTTGGCAAACCAAAATCCCCGAAGAGACCGAAAGAATTACTCGGGAGCTGGGTTTTCCGCTTGTAGCCAAAGAGCTTTCAATGCAAAGGGGTAAAGGGGTTTTCAAGATAGACTCGGTTGAGGACATCGCCAATCTTCCGCTAACGGACTCCAAAGGCAGGGATAATCAATTTATGTTTCAGGAATATAAAGATCTGGGAGAAGAATATCGGGTTTTGGTTTTGGGTCGGAAAGTTGGTGTTTGGGAAAAGAAAATCGTGACTGTTGCCGGAGAATTTCGCCATAATGTTTCCCTGGGAGCCAGGGAAGAATTTATGAAAATCGAGGACATTCCGGCTGACCTTGCGAAAATTGCGATAGACGCTGCAGTTAAACTTAATTTACAAATTGCGGGAGTAGATATTGCTGTAAATAAAAATACCGGTAAATATTGTTTAATCGAGGTAAATAGAGGACCGGGTTTTACATACGACACCAAGGTATCCCCGGAAATGGATCAGATTGCCAAGTTTTTAAGGGAGGAATCGGAAAGTAAATGAATCAGAAAAAAATCGGCATGGCGTTTTCCAGAGAATTTATCGGGAATGATCCCTTAGGACACATTGGAGTTAAAAAACCTGTTTATCACCGATTTTTAGAACTTTGTACTAAACGAGATTGGGATGCGTACATTTTGACCCGTAAAACTTATAAAGGGGCGGGGATTTTTGAGGGGTCTTGGAAATTTAAGAGGGGAAAATTTGAGACGGTAAAAAGTCCGGTAAAAATGGATCTGGTTTACGACCGGACTGCGGGTACCGAATTCCCTCCGGAAGGGGATGAAAGTGCCATTTGGATCAACAGGCGTGATTTTAAGATTCTGGCTTGGGATAAATGGGCCGCATACAGAGAAATCGGCCATTATATGCCTCAAACGCTCTTAGTCGAAGACGAAAAAGAGATACCGGTAGTTGTGGATCAGATTAAAACCGATCGGGTAGTTCTTAAACCGTTTAATGGGCTAAAAGGGCTTGGAATTTTTATAGGTCCGAAAAATGAAGCTAAAAACTTCAAATTTACTCCAAAATATAAACGTTATATTGCCCAAGAGTTTGTCGACACATCAAGCGGAATTTCCGGAATTGTTTCCGGAATGCACGATCTAAGAGTAGTGATAATAAATGGAGAAGTTGTTTGGTGCCATGTGAGAGAGCCGGTCGGGGGAAGTCTTTTGGCAAATGCCGCTCAAGGGGGGAACTTGACAGAGGTTGATTACAGGAAAGTTCCGAGATTTGTAAAAGATATTGTTGAAAATATTTCAAAAGAATTTTACAAGAAGTATGATAACCCGGTTTATAGTTTGGATTTTGGAGTGGGGAAAAACGGGGTCCCGAAAATCTTTGAAATTAATGATCAAATAGGTTTTCCTAAATGGGAGATGAAAAACAGAGACAATTTTCTTAATTTCTTGGTTAAAAATATGGCCGATAAATTGGCATAATTTGAGCCATTGAACAAATAAACTACCCCAACGATCGTGAAAAGACACATCTTTTCACAGGCCAAATATAAAGCGAAGTCCAACAAAAAATCCCTCGATTTCTCTCGGGATCTTTTGGTGTGTCAAAAACGAAGCTTCGCTTATTTCAGCTCTACTGTGGCTCCTGCTGTCTTTAACTTCTCTTCAGCACTTTTAGCATCTTCTGCCTTTGCATCTTTCAAAACTTCTGCGGGAACTGCTTCGGTCATTCCTTTGGCGTCCATGAGAGTTAAATTGGGATTTATTTCTCTTAAGGCCTTGATGACATTAATTTTTTGATCTCCTGTCGCCGTCATTATGACGGTTTTATTTCCCCCTTCCGCCTCTGCCGGAGCTGCTTCGCCTGCTGCTTGTGCCATAGGTGCAGCTACCGCTGTGGGCATTGCAGATACTCCAAGTTTTTCTTGAAGAGCAGTCACTAGCTCCGAAAGTTCCAATACTGTAAGCTTCGATACTTCCTCTACTAATTCATCTACTTTTTTTGATAATTTTCCGCCAGAGGCGGATCCGCCTGTGGAGGACTTTTCTTCTTTATCTGTCATTTTCAATCACCACCTTTCACTTTCTGTTTTAAAACATAAACTAACTTTTGTAAATTTCCTTGCAATGTTCCAATCAAACCATACTCCGATGCCAAAAGTGCTCCCAGCAGTTGTCCCAAAAGGGCATCACGGCCGGGAAGTGTGGAGATCTTTGTTAGAGAAGCTTCATCCTGAAAAATTCCGTCAATAATCCCAACTTTGAACTTTGGAAGCTCGTTTTCTTTGGCAAACTTTCCCAGTATCTGAATCGGGGCAATGGGGTCTTTGGCTCCGACAATAAGTGCCGTTTGGCCGGAAAGAATTTCATCGGTTGCAATTTTATCGTCGATTTTAGCCAACTCGATTGCGCGTTTTAGAAGCGTGTTTTTAACAACAACCATGTGGCCGTCAACTTCCTTAAGACGTTTTTTAAGCTCTTGTTGGGTTTTAACGTTTAAGCCTGTGTAGTTAACTAAAACGACACTTTTCGCTTCACGAAGACTATCGGCGAGACTGCTAACCAATGTAATTTTCTCTGCTTTTTTCATATTCCTCAACGCGACTTATTTGAATGCGCATTTTCTTTGGACCTGAGAGAAGTATAACAAATCAAGTAATAGGTTGCAACCGGATTATATTTCAAGGTCTCGTGAGTCGTCCTCGAAGGAGCTGTTCACTAAATCCGCCTTCTTTTTGGAATTTGGCAATCATGGCTTGTATTTGTTTATCCAAAAGATACG
>CAZCNT010000015.1:13527-15828 GCA_964500695.1 uncultured Gammaproteobacteria bacterium
CCTTCTTTTTGGAATTTGGCAATCATGGCTTGTATTTGTTTATCCAAAAGATACGTTTCCATATGGATTAGAGTTAGCATAAAGTTAGCTGCTTCCTCGGGAGTTATGGGCAGAACTGCTCGCTCAATTAGGTTTCCTAGGGGACTTAGGTTACTTAAGTTACTTAAACGGTAACCAGTTTGTCTGAAATGCAATATTTTTACACTCGTTTTTGGGTAAATTTGTAGGCGATGTGTTCGTAAATAGTCTTCATAATCGGCGAGGAGCTCCTCATAACTACCCTTGGAATACCCTAGAAGCTTAATTTCGTTTTTCTTGGTAGTATCGCTTTCGCCAACAGCTTCGACAATGTTTTGCTTGCCACTTCTTCCTGCTTGTTCCATTTGGTCGTAAGTTCTGGAATTTCTGGGGATGTAAATTTTGATAAATTCGATATTTAAGTCGTAAATAATTTCTGCGTAACGATAAGTTAGAAGATATTTATATTTGGGGAGTGACATATAAGTTACTTAAGTATCTTAAGTTACCTAAGTTACTTAATTCAACTGCAGTTTGATTGACGGTGACATCGTGGACTTCATGTAGATTTTTACAACTTGTTTGCTCCCCCCCAACGCATTTAGAATAGCCTCCGTATTTTCAACGATTTCTTCATCTTTCTGACTGTTTTTACCCACGACTGTATGAATAAGAGGAGCTTCCTTTTCAGTTTTGAGAGTTATTGTGCCGGCAGAAAAACTATTTGCTTTTTTTGGATCAGTTACAAGTGTGCCATTTTTGGGATTGGGCATGAGACCCTTGGGGCCCAAAAATTTGGCAAAAGGAACCAATTTTGGCATCATTTCGGTTGTGGCCACTAGAACATCAAAATCGATTTTACCGGTCTTTAATTTTTCAACTGTTGCCTCTGAGGCCACCTCAACTTTTTTCTCCCGTCCTGCCGAGTGTGGAAGGGTTACTTGAGCACTGACTCCGACTTTTTTAACGACGATATGAAGCTCCATTGTTCCGTCAAATTTTGAGTATGACATTTCCTTTACAAAGGAAACTGCGTCTTTGATTTTATAGAATTTTTCGTGGTCGATTTTGGCTTTAGCCTCTTGGTATTTTCGGGAGCGAACCCGTTCGACTCGCTTCGCTCGCTCAGGGCCTTGGGCCTTTTCATCCGTTATAGCTACTTTTCCCTCTTCAAAAACAGGAGTTTCCTCTGTCGAAGCGGCTTCAACCATCTTCACTCTTTGCCCGCCTTTTAGCCCTGCAATGTTGAGGGACTCTTTTTTTATTTTGCGCTTTTCAACCTTTTGCCTATACAGCTCTTCAGACGACTTTTTGTCATCCTTGCCCATATCTGAAACAAATGCTGTTTTAGTTTTTCCCATGGTTCGATTCGTTTTACTCACTCACCACTATAGTTATTCAACTTTGACACCCATTGAACGTGCTGTTCCTTCAACAATTTTCATTGCGGCTTCAATATCTTTGGTATTAAGATCGTCTATTTTGTCTTCGGCAATCTGTCTGACTTGGGCGTGGGTGATTATTCCTGCCGGTTCTCTGGGGGTTTTACCGGATCCTTTTTCTATTCCGATCGTCTTTTTGATCATGTCTGCAACGGGGGCTTTTTTGATAAGAAACTCGAATGATCTATCTTCGTAGATTGTTATTACAGCGGGAGCGACCTGGCCTTTCATATCCTTAGTTCTGTCGTTATACTGCTTTACAAACTCCATAATGGCGACACCGTGTTGGCCTAAAGCTGTGCCTACGGGGGGAGCAGGAGTAGCCTTAGCTGCTTTAAGATTAATTTTGACTACTGTTTTTATTTTTTTAGCCATGGATTCGACTCGTAAAACTCGCTCACCACAAGTTTTGTTCTAAAGTACGCAAACGAAGCTTAGATTAGGAAGTTTCGACTTGCGTCTGCCTCAGAATTCCGAGGTAGAAGTAGTATATCAAAAGAGTATAATTAATTCAAATGGCAGAACCGGGGGAAAAGCAATTTGATGATTGGGTTAGACCTACCAAAAGGATCGTTAATTTATCAGGAATCAGTCTTGAGAAGTTTGAAAAGCATGTCAAAAGGGGTTTGGAAGTGATTCGAGAAACTGATGGAACGGGGATTGTGACCGGAAAGATTGTAATAAAAGGCTCTCGGAAAGACGAACAAATAGACGTTTCCAAATAGATTACACTTTCTGTATTTGTAGGAAGTCTAATTCTACAGGAGTTTCTCTTCCAAATATCGATACTAATACTTTCACTTTGCCTTTTTCCTCATCCATCTCATGAATTGTTCCAAGA
>CAZCNT010000015.1:15928-20280 GCA_964500695.1 uncultured Gammaproteobacteria bacterium
TACTAATACTTTCACTTTGCCTTTTTCCTCATCCATCTCATGAATTGTTCCAAGAAAGTCGCTAAAAGGTCCGTCTGAGATTTTAATAGCCTCACCGACCGAAAACTTTGTTTTATATCGTGGTGCAGGTGCGGAAACGAATTTTTGAATATTGGCAACTTCTGCTTCCGAAAGGGGAGTTGGTTTATTGCCCGCTCCCACGAATCCTGTAATTCCGGCCGTAGTGCGGACGGCAAGCCAGGTCGGGTCATCCAAAATCATTTTAATAAGAAGGTAACCCGGGAAAATCTTTTCTTTAATTGTTGCTTTTTTGCCTCCGCGGATGATAACTCGGTCTTGAGTAGGAACAAGCATCTCAAAAATCTTTCCTTGAAGGTTCATAGTTTCCACCCTTTGGCGCAAGGTTTCCATCACCCTAACTTCGTGGCCCGAACTGGTATGAACTACATACCATTTGGCATTCGGATCTGTCGTTTCTGAAACGACAATATGACCCGGGATTTTTTTCTTCCCGGTTCCGCGCTCGGAAATTTGTGTTTCCTCTAACTTAACTTGTATATTATCAGTCATTTCATTTGGCTACGATTAGGCCTAGAATTCTTGTGAAAGTATAATCTAGACCTCCCACATAAACACCGATTATAACCGAAACGGCAAAAACTATAAGAGTGAGTTTTATTGTCTCATTTCTGGTTGGCCAGGTTACTCTATCTAGCTCCAATTTTATCTCACCAAAAAAATTAATAACAGCTCGCATTTGAACTCTAATTATAGCAGAAAGATCGGGCAAAAAAAAGGAGAGGTTGAAGGGGTTTGGTATAATTATCTATGGATAGGGATCGTACGCAGTTTAAGACGGAGAGAAGAGCTAAATATAGACCGAAAGAAAGGGCTTGGGAGTCGGTTTTGGTTGGAATTAAAGAGGCGTTGCCTGAAGATGTTTTTGGGGTTGGAGATTCCGATTTTTGGGAGCCTGTTGAGGAAAAGGTGACAATGAAACTGAACGAAGCTGTTTTCCAATATTATATGGCCGAGAGAGGACATATTACATTGGCAACCATGGTTGTAAATAACTTCCCAAATATCAAGACTTCTGTAAGTTTAGGAACAATGATGCCGGCTGAAAGATTGAGACTAATGGGCGTAATTGCGGACAGGCTTTATGAAGAATACCCCGACCGTTACAAGTCAATAATAAATAAATGAGTCTTTTTGTTGACTCAATATTTAATAATTTTTCTTTTTTTCAAGCTCAATAGAGTGCGCGATTCGATATTTAGCCTCTTTTCTTTTTTCGGAAGGTTTTTTGTAATGCTCTCTATCCCTGAATTCCTGGAGCACTCCCTCCATAATCGTTTTCTTGCGAAAGCGGGCAATTAGCTTGTCGTCGCTTTCCCCATTTTTCTTTTTTAGTATGAACATTGCTCATTAATCGCCTCCTCTCAAGTGAGATGGCACTAAGTGCATCTCACGGGATCACGTTAGATGGCGAAGCCTATCTAACTGTGACTTTCCGTTAGTGGATTGTACCAATTTTCGTCATAGAATGGAACGAGGAAATTATTGGAGTTTTTTAGGCGGCCGAGAGGTGAAGATGATGAAATAGTACGAGTTTTCTGCGCAAAAAATGCAGAATTCTCTTTTCATCACCGACACACTCTCAGCCGCTTTTAACATCCGCTTTGGACGGATGGAATTTTTGAGACCCTGTCTCAATGTTTGAGGCAGGGCTCACTTCAGGAGGAGAAGATCTATTTGGTGGCTTTTTTTTCCTCCCTTGCTTTACGTTGTTCTTTCTTCCGAGCAAGCTCGCGAGCCTTTCGCACTTCACGAGTTTCCTGGTTTGTTTTTTGGCGCTTAGCACCCTTACGTAAACCACGACTACACATCTTTATACTCCTTAATCATTAATCTAGTCTCCCGTTGGGAAACCGAGCACAAAACTCAAAGTTTTGGGTTCTCTGCGCGGCTTCCCGACAATTCTTTAAAGTGCCCGACAAAAACATTGCATGTTGACGGGTCATCCTAAATGCTAGCTTTTGGATGACAACTCTTATTTTAAAATATTGGAGCAATTCTATCAAATCAGCCCATAATAAACAAGCTAACTTTTTTTGATTTGGGGACTGTGCTAATATATTTATATGCCCACCACCCTCAAAGTTGAAGAAGAAAACGATGGAAAGCAAAGCTTTGCCAGTCAGGGCCCTGGTAAAAAGACAGTTGTTTCATCAAAAGTAAAACTTGCAATAGACCCGGAGGCTCTCAAAAGATTTAGACTGATTGTTGTGGCTTATTCATCGGTTCAGCGTGAGCACTTTCCTACCAAAAGCGCTTACGAAGCTGAAATTGAAGTTGAAGAAAGGGCAATAGAAGTTTCAGAAGAGATCAGAAAATTAGGGATTCCGGTTCGCACTCTCCCGGGGGATCAGTATTTTTATACTAACTTGTTGGTGGATAAACCTGATTTAATAGTTAATTTGGTTGATACTCTTCGCGGAAAAGACCAACTTTGTACATCAGTTCCTGCGGCTCTGGAGCTCGCTAGCATTCCATATACAGGAACGGGAATGGAAGGACTTGTTATTGGAAGCAATAGAAATTTAACCAAAAAAGTACTTGCAGCATACGATATCCCTACGCCTCCTTTTCAGTTTATCCGTAAGGCGGGGACTAAGGTAGATGAGGATTTGGGTTTCCCTCTAATAGTTAAGCTTAACGAATCGGGTGGGTCTGTGGGGATTGATAATAATGCGGTTAAGGAAGACGCAAAATCAGCGAATGCGAAAGTTACCAAAATGATTTCAACTTATAAAATGCCTGTAGTCGTTGAAAAATTCATTGATGGCCCGGAAATTACAGTAGTTGTATTTGATGATGGAGTTAAGAATCATGTTTATATGGCTCAAAAGAAGTTTGGATTCAAACCTGATGGTAAACATGAATTCACCAGCTTTGAGTCATATGATGATTGGGGTTCCTATAAATATAAAGCTGTCGAGGAAAACCTAAAGTATAGGATTACAAAACTTGCAGTACGTGCTTTTAACGGTCTTTATCACAAAGATTATGCTAAGTTCGATATAAGAGTAGACGAAGTTACAGGAATACCATATTTTATCGACAGTAACCCCAATACTGCATTCGGACCGGTTTTAGGACTTCCGATGACTGATGTATTAAAACTGAATGGAATTTCATTCTCGGATTGTTTGGCCAGTTTACTCTCCAAATACGCCAAAGACCTACCCTAAAGGGGAATGGACAAAATTGACAATTGGCCTTACAATAGGCCCAATATGGTACTCGAGAAAAATCCCAAAACGCGCCCACTGGTTAAAAGACTTCTTGAGCTTGAAGACAGGATATCTGGCCTGCCATTTCCAAAAATGAAGCGTGTGAAGCAGATAGATTCCAACAGCTGTGGCCCGGCGGTAATTGCCACACTTTACTCTTGCTTTGGGATCAAAGTTTCTCAGAATGGGATAATTTCTTCACTACGTGTTAAAAACAAGATCAAAAAGTTCGGACTGAGCGTAAAAGATCTGACTCGGGCTTCCCGAATAGTTGGAAAGGGTGCATTTACCTTTTGGAAAAAGTCGAATGCCAAAGTTGGCGACCTGGTTGCAATCGTAAATAAATATAAACATCCCGTGGCGGTTGAATGGCAGGGAGTTTTTTATGAAAATGAAGACGGAGATAATGGGCACTATTCTGTCGTTACAAAAATAGATAAAAGAACGGATACCTTAAGAATCAGTGATCCCTATTCAGAGTTTGCCGGGGTAGATAGAAAGTTTGAGATAAGAACTTTCAAGGAACGTTGGTGGGATGAGAACGTTGTAAAAAGGAAAACCATTGTTGATCGCAGGGTTATGTTTTTGATAACTCCAAAGAGTGAATCCTGGCCAAAGAAATTGGGGATGGTGAGAGCTTCCTAATATGAACAGGGATAAAAAAATACAGCCAATCCTAGTTGACGAAATTAAAATAGTATTGATAAATTATCTCAAAACCCAATTTGTTTTAATGTTAATTGTTACCGCCTTGGTTTGGGGAGCCCTTTCTTTATTAGGTGTTAAACATGCAGTTATCCTGGCTTTCGGAACAGGAGCGTTGTCAGTAGTTCCTTTCTTCGGAATGACGATTGCGTCAATCATTGCGGGTTTGGTGGCCATTTTTGACCAAGTAGTATTTTTATCAAGCATGCCCTCTTATGTTGAAGGTTTGGTAATCCTTCTTATATTTTTTGTTTTAAATAAATTTGTGGACTTGATATTAACGCCTCTTTTGTTGGGAAAAACTAACAAGATTAATCCGGTAGTACTAATTTTAGTAGTTTTTCTGGGAAC
>CAZCNT010000016.1:0-1098 GCA_964500695.1 uncultured Gammaproteobacteria bacterium
GTAAAACGGGAGGCGAGATATTGACGATTTTAAGTTCTCTAAATAAAGAATTTGGAGTGACCGTAATCCTGGTCACGCATGAGCATGATATTGCCGCAAAAACAAAAAGAACGATTTATATAAAAGACGGACAAATTGTAGACAGATATTTGTAAGAATGACTAATCAAAACGAAATATTACATTTAATTAAAGCGGCGATTGAGGACTTTAGGAGAAATAAAGTAAGAACCGCCTTAACGTCTCTCGGAATTATGATCGGGGTATTGTCTGTTGTTATGTTAATTTCTTTGGGATTGGGTCTAAAAAATTATATTCAAGGTCAATTCGAAAACATGGGGGCAAACCTTATTATGATTCTTCCCGGGAGCGGTTTTACAGGTGAGGGAGGGGCAGGTTTTGGCGGCCAAGGAACTGTTGGCGGGGCAAGTTTTGATGAAAAAGATGTAGCCGGTCTCAAAAGAATTTCGGAAATTGATTATGTGGTTCCGATATTTATGAAAGGCACATCAGTGGAAGCCGGAGGTGAAAAAAAGGTCACAAGTGTCATGGGAATAAATGAAGACGGTTGGAGTTTAATGAATGTTGAGACGGAATCAGGTGAACTTTTCGGCAAAGCTGATATTCAAGGAGGGTCAAAAGTTGCGGTTTTAGGGAGCACTATCGCCCGCGATTTGTTTGGAGTAGAGTCTGATGCAGTTGGAAAGACTATCCGTTTTGAAAAACAAAGGTTTAAAGTAATCGGGGTTGCAAAGAAAAAGGGGGATTCGCAGGCAGACAGCGCAATTTTTATTCCATATAGAACAACATACGGCAGCATGAATCCGGAAAAAAAGTTTTGGGCAATTTACCTTGGGGTAAAATCGGACAACCTGGTATCTATCGCCAAACAAAAAGCTGAGATTAAACTTTTGGAAAGGTATAGGGCCGAAGACTTTGCCGTTACCGAACAAGCAGAACTTCTTAACTCAATAAATCAGATATTTGGGATAATAAACACGGTACTTGTGGCAATCGGATCTATCTCTCTTGTTGTTGGAGGAATTGGAATTATGAACATTATGTATGCAACTGTTACAGAAAGAACAAAAGAAATTGG
>CAZCNT010000016.1:1198-3913 GCA_964500695.1 uncultured Gammaproteobacteria bacterium
TTGGAATTATGAACATTATGTATGCAACTGTTACAGAAAGAACAAAAGAAATTGGGATCAGGCGGGCAGTGGGGGCAACCGAGCGTGATATAATGCTTCAATTTCTTACAGAATCTTTGATACTCTCAATTTTTGGCGGAACGATAGGACTTATTTTGGCGGCTCTTATTGTTCTTGTTATTAGGATTTTTTTCCCGGCATCAATTAATCTATTTTCAGTAATAGTAACTTTTGTAATATCCTCAGTCATAGGAATATTTTTTGGAGTGTTTCCCGCCAAACGTGCCGCCAAACTTCCACCGATTGAGGCGATTAGATATGAGTAGGTAAATTAATTGGAGGTTTTAACAGGCTTTCTTGCGGACATTTTTTTCTCTCTCAAAAGAAATGACTGGTGACGCTTTTCCTGTTCCAGACCCAACATTCCATCAACCTTTTTTTGACAATCCTGGTCGGGGCATATTGTTTCCGTTGTTGTTATGGCGCTATTGCCTGCCATTCCTTTAGTCACAGAAAGAACTATTCTCTGTTTTCCACATCTGACACAAACAGTTGTGCTTGTAGAACTCATATTAATATCTATTTCTATCGCCGCGTCCCTTGAATCCACCACTTCTTGGTCGGTCGTTTCCATATCCTCCCCGTCCTCCTCCGCCAAAATTTCCCTGTGGTCTTTCCTCTCTGGGTCTGGCTACGTTAACAACAATTTTACGTCCTTCAATTTCAAAATCATTCAACTTAGCGATAGCACCTTGTGCTTCTTCACTGGTTTCCATTTCCACAAATCCAAACCCTTTGCTTTGTCCGGTGTCTCGGTCGATAATTACATTTGCAGATATTACCTTTCCCGACTCCGCAAACAAGTCTGCCAAAGCCTGGTCGTTTAAAGAATAGGGAAGTCCTGCTACAAACAATCTTTTATCCATTTATTTTTCACCCCTCATTCGAATTTTGGCCTGAAGAATTTAGTTATGGAGTCCTCTATAGTTCAAGCTAGGGCTATTATATCAGAATTCGGAGATATTCACAACCCATTGTTATGTCAACGCCTTTAGAAGAGCTTCACGGATGTTTTTACCTCCAAACCAACCGTTAAGAAACACAATCGCGTGTTTGTTTTTGTTCCAGTCTTGGAGATAATACTTATTTATTCGTCCGCCTTTTCCCCGAAGTAAATTTACCAGCTCTTGAATCGAAAGTGAATTGTTGATAGATCATTATACCACAGATTGAACCAACTTTTCTTTCTTTTCCCGAGACCAGTTTTTAATTTCTACTTCGCGCTTCAAAGCCTCGGACTTGGTGGAAAATTCTTCCTGATAAATTATTTCTATTGGTTTATGACTCTTGGTATATCTGGCACCCTTTCCCAATAGGTGATCCTTAAAGCGTTTTTCAACATTGTTTGTGGAGCCTGTGTAGAAAGATCCGTTATTGCAGAAGAGAATGTAAACAAAATACATAAGTCGAAATCGGGCAAAAATTCCAGTGTAAGTCTGTGAAAACCTAAATCTTGTAAAAAACGCGAGGAAATAAATTAACGCCGGACTTTTTAAGTTCCAATTGGCGCTTATGATAAGAGTGTTCAATTTGGCTGACTGCTCTTAATCCCTCTGGTAGTAGTGGAATGGGGTTAAAATCAGGGTCTGGAACTGATACTTCACCTGATCTTAATGCTTGTCTTGCTTCATGCAGTATGGCTGCGTTCTGCGTGGCTTCAAGATTTAATCTTTCATAGGCCATACATATATTTGTAAACCTATAGGGATATAATTTCAAGTCCCATTCTGTTACATTCATTGCATGGCTGCCCGACTTCGATTCGAACGAAGATTAAATGGTCCAGAACCATTTGGCCTACCGTTAGCCGATCGGGCAATATCAGGAGACAGGCATATTATACCATTCTCCAAACTCCCCAATCGCTCTAACTGTTATTTTCCGAAGTTCAGTACTGTGATACCATGAATTAATGTCCAAAATCTTCAAGGGAGAGATTAAGGCAAGAATAGTGGAGGCAAGATTTGCCCTTAGCGGGAAAATCTCAAATGTTGCCAAACATGCCGGGGACGCTGTTAAAAAATGGGGTTTAATCGCGTCTCTCGACAGAAAAATTCTTCAAACCGAGCTGGATGCGAAACTTGCCGATTATGAAAAGGTTAGAGCTGATTTTGAAATCTTCGGCCAGAAAAATCCAAATCCCACAGAGATGGTGGATAAATATTTAAAAACTGAGAAAAACGCTGATCTTACAGGAAGTGTCAAAGCGGTGGAATTGGTAAAAGCAAGGTTAGACCAAGCCGATCTGTTTTCACCGGTTGACGGAACTATTCTTGATGACAGTGGAATAGTACCCGGGTTATATGTAACCCCTGCCAATAGTTCAGTAAAAATAATCGACACAAGCTCGTATTATTTTGAAATCGAAATTGAACAGAAAGATATTCCTGATTTTACAGAAAGTAAGAAGTGCGAAATTGTAATCTCTGGGCTTAAGGAAAAAATTTTAGCCGAATCCCGCCCTGTTCTCCCTGATGGAAAGCGTTTTTTGATTAATATTCCGATTACTAATACTCAAGGAATATTTTTGGGATTAAATGGCAAAGCAAGCTTCTAAAAACAAAAATATATTTGTGAGACATAAACTGGCGGTGGTCGCAGCCGGAACAATTCTTCTTGTTGCGGGAAGTGTTGGCGTTGCCAAAAGAGTTGTTT
>CAZCNT010000016.1:4013-7572 GCA_964500695.1 uncultured Gammaproteobacteria bacterium
GCCGGAACAATTCTTCTTGTTGCGGGAAGTGTTGGCGTTGCCAAAAGAGTTGTTTCACCGGGAGAGAAAGTTGTGTCCGTTATTGACGGTGATTCTTTTAAAATAGCCAACGATCAAACGATACGGCTTTTAAGCCTGAATGCTCCGGAAATTCAATACTGTGCTGGGGATGTGGCTAAAAAAGCTTTGGATAAAAAAATTCTTAATAAAAAAGTAATTCTCAAAGAACTGAAGACAGACAGGTTTGGGCGTGTAATGGCAATGGTCTATGTTAACGGTATTAATGTTAATGAATTTATGATCAAAAACGGTTTGGGGATCCATCTTTGGGATACTTCTGCTCAAAAAGGTATATTCGAAAAAGCTAATGATTTTGCAAGAGAACACAGGCTTGGGATTTTTTCCCCTGAATGTTATCAAACGGAGCCGCCTAAAAAGGAATGCAGTATTAAGGGGAGTATCGTTTTGGCCACAAAAGCCAAAGAATATACAATGCCCGGCTGTGATCATTATTCAAATGTTGTAGTTGAGAAGTACAGGGGAGAGGATTGGTTTTGTACAGAAAAAGAAGCAAAAGAGACCGGTTATGTTAAGTCAAAGAACTGCAAATAATAAATTCCCTTAATTTCCTTTAAATCCCAAACTCCAATTACGATGCATTAATGCATGATAAGGATATATTTTAGGGTTTTCATCCTGTAAGTTTGGATAAATGGGGGATTTTGTGAGCTAAGAAGGCTATCAGAAACGAGGTTACTGAAATTGTCAGGAAAAAAGTTATATCAAAAAACGGACTTGGACTTACAAATTTTGAAAACGTTTTCCAGGCAGTCTCCAGAATTATTACGTGGATAAAGAAAACAAAATAGGAAAGTGAGGAAAGTTTCTTCAGATTGGTGTCCCTGAAAACATATATGAAAAATAAGCCGATTAGTATTGTGTAGATAAGAACACTTGGTCTGTACTGTGAGTAAATGGCTCCGATGTTGTAAATCTGATAATAAAGATTTTTCCCCTCTGTAAAAACGTAATATCCGGCATACCCCGCTGCCACGATTAAGAAATATTTCCATTTTTTAGCGAAGTTGAAGAGTCTATCTTTATTTCTTGCTGCAAGCATTCCGATCAAGAACACAAAAAAACTTAAGGTGGTAATGCGCATTGGGTGATCGGATCCGCCATGTTTAATAAAGTAGTCTTGATACAATAAGCAGTATTGTAAAGTTCCCAGAAAAATTAAACTTAGTGGGTTGGTAATAAATTTATATATTTTGTGTAAGAAAGGGTAGACAACATAAAAAATGCATAGAGTCGGAATAAAATAAAGTTGGTAGCTGGCATTACCCGTCAGAATTACACGAACCAAATTATCGTGATTATTTGTGTAGACAAAAAAGTAATAAATTAAACTCCAAAAGATGTATGGTATAAATATTTTTGTAAATCTCTTTTTTAAAAAAGTAAGATAATTTATTTCGTGTTCAGAGGACAATTCCAAAACAAAACCTGATATAAGGAAAAAAAGCGGAACGGCAAAACGGGATATTTGGTTAAGAAAAAGTGCCCAAGCGTAACCAGTCAAAGCATAATGTGTTGCCTCGAGGGTTCTGGTAGTTGTGTGTATTAAAACAACGGCAAGAATGGCAATTACCCGCATTGCCTCTACCGATTTTATGTAAGAATTACTTACTTTCATTATTTACTCAAGAAGCTGTTCTTCTTTTTTCATCGACAAAAACTGAACCCAATCATCAACAAATCCCAATATTAATTTAAATGGAGCTTCCAATATAAAGTCAAATACAAAGCCCAAGAAGTTGAGTTTTGATAAACCCTGCGACAGATAGCTTCCGATTGTGAGAATGGGCAGGGACACCATGTCGGTAAGTGAAGAATTTTCCTCACCATGATTTTTCCAGAAGTAGGCTTTAGCAATTTGGTTGATTCTATAAGCAAAGAAGGCGATTATTGTCAGGAAAAATATAAATATCAGTTTATTAAAGAACGTAAAACCGACAAGTCCGAGGCCGTAAAATATCAGAGAAAAAATCCCGACAAAAAGTATTGAATAGAGGGCGGAAAATATGTAGTAAGCAAATCCGGCCTTATTTTCGGCGCTTTCAGGCACCAGAGAGTCCTCCTCGTTTCTTAAAAGATCAAAATTTTCAACTACATACCATGTTCTTTGTATTAGTGATTCTCTTTCTTTTTGTGACGGGATTTTAATTTGCAGATTTGTCAGCCACATTAAAAGAGGAGGGAAAATCATATTCAAAATTAGTGGAATTTTATTCAACTGTCCAAAAAAGAATATTTCAAATGGAACTTCCAAACCCAAAGCTAATATCATTTTTGTGAAAAAAACATAAATAACACTCCTCGTTCCGGCTGTTGCAATTTTTCCCGACATTTGTTTCAGTTGATTTTCCAGTACCTCTTCGGCACGGGGCAGAAATTTTTTTTGATCAGCTGTAACTATCTTGAAATCATCGAGTCTGAAAAAATACATATCTCTAAGAAGTATCAAAGGAGGCATTTGCCGTCTTACAAATTTATTTATTCGGGGCAGTACCTTGTTTTCCCGAGCCAGGTTGAACAATTTCCAACCTTCTTCGAGTTTTGCCGAATCAATATTATTCCCTGCGAGGCTTATGATGTGATATGCAATTTGTTCGAAGTCGCTTTTGGCATAAATTTTATCCACGGCGAAGTAAGTAAAGAGATCCAGGTTTTCATTCTCGATTTTTATTTTTTGTTTTATAGCTTGGAAGGCAAAAAAAGTAAACTGACTGTAATCTCTGTTGAGATTGAAAAGTTCTTCGATCTCGGCGGATGCGATTTTAACTATCCATTCCGTAGGGATAACATGTCCTTGATAAGAAGTATATTTTTGCAGTATTTGTATAAGTTCCGCTTTCTTGTTTGATTCCTCTCCCGATAAATATCTTGCCCATTTGAGTTCTGTCAGAAGACTTTGGGAAAGCGTTTCAGGATTATTATCCAAAAGCATTTTGCGTCTTAGAATTCTTTCAATTGCCGCACGTCTGACAAGATTATCGGCGCGGTACTCCAGAGCATTTCTGGCTTTTTCGTAAACATTGGCCAAAGTCTCAACAAATCCATGGGAAAACTCCTTATTTTTGTCTTGCGGGCCGTTTCCAAAGGTCAGTCTTGAAGTGAGTGCGATGATTGCCCTGTTCATTATAGATAGCCGATTATATACCTAACCCAGAAGTTTCGGGAGAAAGATAAAGGCTGCAATGAGTATGGACCCGATTGAGGCGATAAGAACCGCTGCGGCGGAAACATCCTTTGCCACTTTTGCCTCTGCTCTTATTTCAGGACTAACTAAGTCTACGATAGATTCAATTGCCGTATTAAGAAGCTCTAGAATTAGAACCAAAGAAATTATTAAAATCAGATCTACGAATTCGTAAGAAGACAGTTTTAGAACAAGACCCACGGTAAGAGCCACGAGCCCGAATCCCACTTGGATTCTGAAATTTCTGCCTTTTTTCAAAGCGACCCAAACTCCCTCAAAAGCAAATTGAAAACTTTT
>CAZCNT010000016.1:7672-11849 GCA_964500695.1 uncultured Gammaproteobacteria bacterium
ATTAAAAAAGAGCAAGTGATTCACGCGATTTTTGCCGCCATTGTCGCCTCTTTAATCGCCTCGTTAATAAAGTATTTTTTCCCCACCATCCGGCCATATATGATTAACGGGAAAGAAGTAGATGTTTTCATAAGACCTCTTGACGGTGCTTTTCCGTCAGGTCATACAGCGGAAGCTTTCGCTCTTGCCGTAACCGTTTTTATGCACGATAGGCGTGTGGGTTGGTGGTTTTTGGGTTCCGCGCTTTTGATCGGAGTAGCACGAGTTTTAGCCAATGTGCATTATCCGATTGATATAGTTGGAGGAGCTTTTTTAGGTACAATTGTGGCAGTAATAGTTGAGAGATTGCACTTTTTGGATTTGGTAAACAGACTATCGCTGAGGAGGAGGAAGTAAATCAATCTTGACCCCGGCACTACACTTGCTTTCTCCCAAATACTTCGTGTTTGCGTCGTAAGGGCGTGAGTGCGGGGTCTGCGCGCTATCTGTATAATGAATAGAGTGCTTGACAATTAGCAGACAGGATTGTAGACTGCCAAATTACGGCTATGCAAAAAGAAATAACGCGTCGTGTTCCGATAGTGCCGGTCAGAGGATCCGTGGTTTTTCCGCACACGGATACATTGTTATCTTTCGGTAGGGCCAAAAGTGTTGAGGCAATTCAAAGCGCATTTCAGGAAGATAGAGTTATAGCTATTTTTTCGCAAAAAGACCCCCGTACTACAGATCCGGCATTTGAGGATCTTCAGGAAGTCGGCACAATTGCCACTATTACCCAAATGATGACCACGGAAGGCGAGATCCACGCTCTGATTCGCGGACAGGCCCGCATCAGGCTTAAGAAGATTCTTGCCCAGGAGCCTTTTTTGGTTGGAATTGTTGAAGAAATTTATGAAAATCGGAAAATTACTCCGGAAATTAGCGTTATTGGGAAAAAACTTCAGGAACTTTTCAAAAAGTCCATAAATTTGGGTAAACAGGCGGAAATAATGACTGTCATGAAGCTGGTTTCGGGCAGCGTAGAACCTTTGGAAATGAGCGATCAGATTGCATCCCTTTTGGAAATTAAAGCTTCCGAGAAACAAAAAATCCTGGAAGAAACAGATTTAAAAAAGAGACTTAATATTGTTTTTGACCATCTCGCCAAAGAGGTAAATGCACTTGAAATAGAAAGAACGATTTCCAGTAAAACGCAGAGGCGGTTTGAAGACCAGATGAAAAAGGCGATGCTTAGGGAGAAAAAAAGAACTATTGAGGAAGAGCTTGGGGAAATGAACGAAGATGGGGAAATAACAGGTGAGGAGGCTAAGGAATATAAGTTGAAGATTAAAGAGGCCGGAATGCCCCCCGATGTTCGTGAAAGGGCCGATAAAGAACTCAAACGTCTGGTATCCATGTCGCCCAATAATCCGGAAGGGGCCTACATCAGAAACTACCTCGATTGGTTGACTGACGTACCATGGAGCAAAGTTACTCCCAATGACGTTTCAATGAGAAGGGCCTTGAAAATTCTGGAGGACGAACACTATGGAATAGAAAAAGCAAAAGAGAGAATAATGGAATTTTTGGCTGTCATGAAAATCAAGAAGGCGGCACGTCTTGCGCAAATGGTGAGCGGAGTCGAATCCAGAGTCGAAGGAAAAGTTCACGATGTCCACCCCACAATACTTTGTTTTATGGGTCCTCCGGGAGTCGGTAAAACCTCAATAGGCCGTTCTATAGCCAAGGCCTTAAATCGCAAGTTTGTCAGAGTTTCTCTTGGGGGAATTCGGGATGAGGCTGAAATCAGAGGTCATAGACGCACTTACGTAGGGGCCATGCCGGGGCGCATTATTCAAGGTATGAAAACGGCCGGAACAAAAAACCCCGTATTCATGCTTGATGAGATTGATAAGATTGGAGTTGATTTTAGAGGTGATCCAAGTAGCGCGCTTTTGGAAGCGCTTGATCCTGAACAAAACAAAGAGTTCTCCGATCATTATCTTGAAGTTCCATTTGATCTAAGCGAGGTAATGTTTATTTGTACCGGAAATATGCTTGACACAATTCCGGCTCCACTTAAAGATAGGATGGAGGTCATTACATTTCCCGGTTATACCGAGTCTGAAAAATTCCATATTGCGAAAAAGTTTCTATTAACAAAACAGATTGAGGCGCAGGGACTAAGCGGCAAGAAAATTGAGTTGACGGAAGCGGCATTAAAAGAGGTCATAAGTAGCTATACAAGAGAAGCCGGAGTACGCAGTTTGGAAAGAAATCTGGCCAACATTTGCAGAAAAATTGCAAGACTTATTGCTGAAAAGAAAAAATATTCTCAAAAAATTGACGTTAAGGATGTTAGAAAGTTTCTTGGGTCCCAAAGGTTTAGCTCACTCATTGCCGAGAGGGAAGATGAGGTGGGAATGGCAACAGGTCTTTCCGTAACACCTTTCGGCGGCGAAATCCTTTTTATCGAAGTATCCCTAATGCCGGGTAAAGGCAAATTGACGTTAACGGGCCAGCTTGGAGATGTTATGAGAGAAAGTGCCAAGGCAGCGTTTACATGGACAAGGTCGCATTATAACGAGCTTGGTTTAAGGCAAAATTTCTCCGAAAATATTGATGTTCACATTCATGTACCGGAAGGGTCTGTTCCCAAGGATGGTCCTTCTGCCGGAGTTTCAATCACAACAGCTCTTGTTTCCGCTCTTACCGGTGTTTCTGTGAGACGGGATATCGGAATGACGGGCGAGATTACTTTAAGGGGGAGGGTTTTGGAAATTGGTGGCTTAAAAGAAAAGAGTATTGCGGGACATCGGGCAGGACTAAAAACTATAATTGCGCCAAAGGATAATAAAAAAGATTTAGAGGATATTCCGGATACAGTTAAAAAGGATATTAAGTTTATTTTTGCCGAAAAGGTCAATGATGTTCTGAAAACTGCTCTTACTTCCTGGCCCCCAAAAAGTAAGGGCAAAAAGGAATTTACTCCCATTTCCACTTCCCTTATGGCAAATTAGTTCACTTATTTACGAAAATAGTTTAATCTAGAGTATGAGGTTTCAGCTTCTTATAATTTTGTCTTTCTTGTTTTTTGCCGGATTTTTTATTATTGGCAATTCACCGTGGGATAAGCCTTGTGCCAATACAGGCAGTTGCCAAGAAAGCCTTGAGCTTAGAGTTGACAATCAGGCTTCCGGAATTTTTAACGGTCAAAAAATAACTCCTCCAAAGGTTGACCTGGCAAAAATAGTGGATCCAAAAAAAATTTTAGGTGAGGAAACAGGAATAGGAGAGAAACATATTTATGTTGACCTGACAAACCAAACTTTATCGGCGTATCAGAGGGATACACTTTTTATACAGGTACCAATTTCTTCCGGTAAGTGGTTTCCGACCCCGGCCGGTGAATATACAATTTGGGAAAAAATTCGAGCCACTAAAATGTCAGGGGGGCAAGGTGCGGATTATTATTATCTCCCCAATGTGCCCTATGTAATGTTTTTTTCCGGCTCAGGCATCTCGGCCGGGCGCGGTTTTAGCCTCCATGGAGCCTATTGGCATAATAACTTTGGACATGCGATGAGCCATGGCTGTGTGAACATGAGAACGGTTGATGCCCAGAAACTCTATTACTGGGTGGATCCTCCCGCAGAAGGCAATATCGGCGTTTCGACAAAAGATAGTCCCGGAACAAAAATAACCATATATGGAAAAGCACCATAAACTTATTATTGCGTTTTGCTTGACGGTTTCTGCGCTTTGTCTTGGTTTTATATTGTATTCCAACAGGGAGCGTCCGAAGGAAACCTCGTCATATACCCAAGAGGTGTTTTTGCCTGTTACCAAAGATAATTCATACTCCCCGCCTGTTGTGAAAGCTGATGAACTATTGGAAACAATGGTTGGGTCTCCTGACGGCAAGTTGTCTTTAAAAATGAGAGAAGAAAAGGGTGAGACTGATACAACTTATTCCTTTATGATTATGGATTTGGTCAAGGGTTCAGAAAAAGAGATATTTTGGAAAAAGGTTCCATTGGGTACAACCCTGTCTATCCCTTTGAATACTTTTTCCCCGGATGACAAATATATATTCTTGAAAGAAACGGGTGAAGGAGGGATTGGTTATTTGCTTCTTTCAGCGTCAGGTACCCCTTTAGACAAAGATGCTCTGACATTGGAGATTTCAGGCTTGTTT
>CAZCNT010000016.1:11949-14256 GCA_964500695.1 uncultured Gammaproteobacteria bacterium
GGATCTAAAATCCTCGCATTGCCCAATTCCTCTCCCGACAGATTTTTTACGGAGGGGATTTTTAATCAGACTATGCCAAATTTTACACTAACAAAAAGCGGAGAGGGTGTTTTGAAAAATGAGCTTGATGAACTTTTGAACGTCAAACGTCCAAAACTTGTCGAAAGGCTCGCGTATGCAAGGTCAAATGGCGACCTGTCCGAAAACAGTGACTATCAGAGTGCCAAAGAGGATTTGGAATTTTTAGATGGACGGATTGACGAACTTGAGGAAGTCTTGCAAAAAGCTTCTGTTGTTCCTGATACTAAAGCGGGAAGTTCCGGTGTGGGAATCGGAACCAAAGTTACGGTAAAAGTAAATGGTAAAGAAACTGCATTCAACATAGTTGGAGAGTGGGAAGCGGATCCTGTTAATAAAAAGATTGCCCACGACTCACCCTTAGGTCTGGCCCTTCTTGGTAAAAACGTCGGCGACAAGGCCGAGGTTGAAGCTCCGGCAGGCAAGGTTGCGTACGAGATTCTTGCGATTGAATGATTTGGTAGATTCCTATATTATCCTCTAAATTCCTTTAGTTTTAATTAGCATTTCATTCTCAGGTTGGCTTTGATAGAATTGAGACATGCATTGGGCAGATAGAGTGGCAAAAGAAATAATCGCTTCGGGTAAGTATAAGTCAAGCTTGCCAGATGGTGGTAAACCTTATTGGGTTGATGACATGAAGACTCCGTCTGGTTATGCACACATTGGCTCAATGCTTGGGCCGGTAATTCATAGCGCTATCTATAGGGCTCTTAAGGATGCCGGAGAGGAAGCGACCTTGACCTATGTTTTTAACGATTTTGATCCTGCGGATGAATTTCCTTCAATTCTCAAGGAGGCCTTAGAAGGCCATCAGGGGAAAGCTTTAAAAATGATTCCGTCACCTGAGCCAAAATTTGATAATTTGGCGGACTTTCTGGCGGAAGATCTTAAAAAATCCATTGAGTATTTAGGATTTGAAGCGAAATATATTTCTTCGTGGGATCTATACCACCAAGGTAAATTCGATGAGGTGATTAAGCTGGCGCTCGACAGTTCTGAAAAAATTCAGGATATTTATCAAAAAGTTTCAGGAAGCGCCAAAAAAGAAGCGGGATGGCTTCCCTTTCAGGTAATTTGTGAGAAATGTAACAAACTTGGGACGACCAAAGTTTTTGAATGGGATGGAGAGAAGGTTTCCTACCGTTGTGAACCCGATTTGGTGGCCTGGGCAAAAGGTTGTGGTTATGAAGGTAAAGTTTCTCCGTTTGGCGGAACTGGCAAACTTCCCTGGAAAGTTGATTGGGCAGCTCATTGGAAAGTAATCGGAATAACAATTGAGGGAGCGGGTAAAGATCATTCTTCAGCCGGTGGAAGTTATGATATCGCTATGAAAATTTGTAAAGAGGTTTTTAACTATCCCATGCCTTACAAACTTCCCTATGAATTTATTTTGATTGGCGGCAAAAAGATGTCGTCTTCAAAAGGTGTTGGCCTTAAAGCCCATGACTTGGTAAAGATTTTGCCGGCTGATGTCGCCAGGTTTTTGTTTATTAACGCTGATATAGGCTCACAAAGTAATTTTGATCCAATGGGAACAATGGCAATTCCTGACCTTTTTGACAAATACGATGAAGCTTGGGAGGCATTCGATAAAAGCGGTGACGAAAAGTTAGCAAGAACTTATGTTTTATCTCAAATTAAAGAAGTTCCTGCTAAAGAAAAAGGTTTTTTTGCTCCAAGATTTAGGGATATTGCAAATTATTTATCACAGGGTCTAAGTGATAAGGAAGTTTTGGATAAAATGACTGCAGAAAAGGGAGGGAAGATTGACGATAGCGAACTTACGGTTTTAGAGGAAAGAATAAAATATGCGAAAGTTTGGTTGGAGAATTATGCTACGGAGGAATATAAATTTGAGATGACCGAAGAAATTCCCGGAATGGCAAGGGATTTGAATTTGGAACAAAAAAAGTATCTTTCTGAAGTTATAAAATTATTTAATAATGAAGTTGATGCAGATTCCTTGCAACTGGCACTTTATAACCTGGCAAAAGAAAAAAAGATTCAAACAAAAGACGCCTTCTCCGCAATTTACATTGCATTTATTGGTAAAGCTCACGGCCCAAGGGCGGGAACCCTTTTGGTAAATTTTGGAAAAGAGAAGGTTATTGATAGAATAACAAATGTTACGAAAGAAGGTGATTAATGAATGAACGATAAAATTTTGATGTCTATTTCATTTTCAGTTTTTGGAATGCTTTTAATATTCGGACTTGGCTTTGTTTT
>CAZCNT010000016.1:14356-18616 GCA_964500695.1 uncultured Gammaproteobacteria bacterium
GTCATTAAGAAAGGAAAGAGTGCAAAGAAGTAAGGCATTAGAATTACTTCATTCTAAAATGCAATCCGTGAATTTACGGAAGCATTGTTATTCCGTGGAAGCTGTGATGGGAGCACTTGCCAAACATTTCGGGAAGGATGAGGGGAGATGGGGAATGGTAGGCCTACTCCACGACGGAGACTATGAATTTACAAAAGAGGATCCGAGTAGTCACGCGAGATTAATGGCGAAGTGGGTAAGGGATTTAGGGGAAACAGATGAGGAATTACTTACGGGAATTGAATCGCATGGGTGGTTTCATGAAGGCAAACTTCCCAAAACAAAAATGCAGTGGTCGCTTTTTTGCTGTGACGAGCTAACAGGTTTAATTGTTGCAGTAACCTTGGTACGCCCGAGTAAGAAAATCGCGGACGTGACAGTTGAAAACATTTTGGACAAGTGGAACGCTAAAAGCTTTACGGCGGGGGTGAAAAGGGAAGACATCGAAAATTGTGAGAAAGAGTTGGGCATAAAACTCCCCGAATTTATTGAGATTGTTTTAAAAGCAATGCAGGAAATAAGTAAGGAGTTAGGATTGTAGGATAAAAGAGATGAATCAAAAAGTAACTTCATATAAGGATTTGATTTTCTGGAAAAGGTCAAAGGAAGTGAGTTTATTGGTAGTGATTTTAACCAGGAAACTTCCAAATGAAAGATCTGCTTGGGTTATTATTGATCAAATAATTAGATCTGCGTTTTCAGTTGGAGCAAATATCGCTGAAGGGTTTGGAAAATATAAAGGTAAAGAGTATTCTAGATTTCTCCAAATTGCATTAGGTTCAGCAAGAGAAACTGAATATTGGCTAGAGTTGTTGAAAGATATTTATCCTAAGTTTGCTGACGAAATCGATAAAGCATTGTCATTGAATTTAGAAACGATTAAAATGCTAGTTGTTACGTTGAAGAAATTGAGGCAATAAAGACTCATCATTTTTATCTTTGTTTCCTCTTATCTTAAATATATGCTCGATATAAACTTCATAAGAGAAAACGTGGATTTGGTTAAAAAAGGAGTGGCCGATAAGCAGTTTGATCCTTCAATTGTTGATAGAGTTTTGGCACTTGATGAAAAGCGTAGGAAATTAATTTTGGAAGTTGAAGGCTTAAGAGCTAAGCGCAATAAGATTGCGAGTGAGGGTAAGCCCTCCGACGCCAAGGTTCTGGAGGGTAAAAAAGTTAAAGAGGAGCTTAAAGATAAAGAGCCGGAATGCGAAAAGATCGAAGAGGAATATAAAGAGCTTTTGTTTAAGATTCCAAATCTTCCTTCCAAAAACGCTCCAATAGGGAAAGGCGAAAAAGATAATAAAGAGATGCGAAAGTGGGGAACTCCAACAAAATTTACTTTTAAACCGAAAGATCACTTGGAACTAGGGAAAAATTTGGGAATACTTGATTTTGAGACAGGTGCAAAAGTTACCGGATCTCAATTTTATTTTCTTTATGGCGACGGAGCGCTTCTGGAACTGGCCTTGACCGCATATGCTTTCGAAAAACTTTCCAAAGTTGGGTTTCTACCGGTGATCACGCCTGACCTGGCCAAGAGTCGTTACTACTTAGGAACCGGATACGCTCCCAAAGGTGACGAAGCTCAGACTTACACGGTTGACGGAGAGGACCTTGGCCTTATTGCTACCGCTGAAGTAACCTTGGCCGGAAGCCATGCGGATGAGGTTATTCCGGAAGAAAAACTTCCGCTTAAGTATATCGGCTATTCTCATTGCTTCAGAAAGGAAGCCGGTGCTTACGGCAAATATTCAAAAGGTTTGTATCGAGTCCATGAATTTACAAAAGCTGAAATGTTTATTTATTGCAAACCTGAGGATTCGGATAAATTCCATGAACTAATTCTCAAAATGGAGGAGGAAATTTGTCAGGAACTTGGACTTTCTTACAGAGTGATGGAAATGTGTACCGGAGATCTTGGGGCAATGGCGGCTAGGAAGTTTGATGTTGAGGTTTGGATGCCGGGGAGAGATGATTATGGTGAAGTGACATCAACATCCAATTGTACCGACTATCAAGCTAGAAATTTGAACATTAAGTTTAGGAGAAATAACGGCGAAACGGAATATATACACATGCTTAATGGTACTGCAATAGTAATGTCCCGTTTTCCTTTGGCAATTTTGGAAAATTTCCAAACTAAGGAAGGCTCGGTTCTCATCCCTAAAGTTCTTCAAAAGTGGATGGGTAAAGAGAAAATAATGGGAAATGTCGAATAACAAGTATCAACCTTACCTTTGGATTGCAGGACTTGGTGCCCTAACTTATCTCTGGACAATATTTTTTGGATTTACTTATTTTGACGATCAGACGTTAATACTGGATAATCTTTTCTTTTTAAAAAATCTGGCAAACATTCCCGCTGCTTTCGTCACAGAAGTGTTCCACATGCTACATTCTTCGGCAGCATATTACCGCCCACTTCTTACCTTATCTTTTATGTTTGATGCTCAGATTGGTGGCAGTAGCCCATTTGTTTATCATCTGACTAATGTGGTTATTCATATTATTACTTCCTGCCTCGTTTTTGTTTTTCTGCAAAAAATCAAGATCAGGAAAGAAATGTCATTCCTATTTTCAATTATCTTTGCGGTTCACCCCGTTCTTACCCAAGCCGTTGCCTGGATTCCCGGGAGGAATGACTCGCTTTTGACTTTGTTTACTCTTTTGTCATTCATTTTCTTTATCAACTTTGTAGAGTTTGGCAAAGTAAAAAATGCAGTTTGGCACCTTGTCTTTTTTGCTGCGGCCATATTTACCAAAGAATCGGGTTTACTGATTCCCGGGGTGATTCTTTTATACCTTTTTCTTTTTCAGAAAAGACAAATGTTGTCCGTTAAGTTATATATTGCTTTTGCTTGGGCGGGGACTGTCGGAGTTTGGTATTTATTGAGAGTAATTGCTCTACAAAACCCGATAAAATACACCTTAACCGAGATTGTTAAAAGTATCTACCTCGGTCTCCCTGCGGTCGTGTTTGGCCTGGGAAAGGTGTTTTTCCCCGTAAACCTATCAGTTTTACCCATTATTCAGGATTCGACATTGATTTGGGGATTTATAGCAATATTTGTGATCATCGATTCCATTGTTTTCTCAAAAAATAGAAATCATAAATTGATCTTATTTGGCATCGTCTGGTTTATTGTATTCTTGCTGCCTTCTTTCATCAGGCCCGGTACGGAGTATGTTCCTGATTTTCTCGAACACAGAATCTATCTGCCAATAATCGGTCTTTTTATGATTTTGAGTGAGGTGGAGTTTGTAAAAAAGTTTAGTTTTTCAAATAAAGCAGGAGTTTTGGCTTTTGGAATATTAACTTCTTTTTTCATTGTAATTAATTTTAATCATACTTGGGTTTTTAGGGATAGACTGGCTTTTTGGCAAAGCGCGGTTTTAAGTTCTCCTCATCACCCCCTTGCTCATAAAAATTTAGGGGCGATGTATTATCTGGATGGGAATTTGGATAACGCCGAGACAGAGTATGAAAAAACTCTTGAGTTAAACTCTCAAGAACCAATGATTCATAACAATCTGGGGTTGATTTATGCCGCGAAGGGGGAAGTCAAAAAAGCCGAAGATGAATATAAAAAAGAACTTGAAATTAATCCAAATTATGACAACGCACTTTTTAATTACGGACTTTTGTTATATCAGGAAGAGCGCACACAAGAAGCGGAGGGTATGTGGTTGGCCACCTTAAAGGTTAATCCAGATTATACCGATGTGATGAAAAACTTGTTTGTAATGTATTATCAAAATAAAGATATTGAAAAAGCCAATTATTACTATAGTGAGCTTCAAAAACGGGGAATCAATTTACAGGGGAATTAGTTGTAAGTATTTTTAAGACAACAAAAGCGCCGGCTCCCAAGAAATTCATTAAAAGATCAAAACTGGTATCAAGTAAACCCGGACCAATGTTTTTTGTCTTGAACGCTAGAACGAAGAATAATTCAACAATCTCGTTGAAAACTCCCAATGTTGATGTTAAACAAAAAAGAAAAACAAGTCTAACATTTTGGGAAGGAATATCTGTGTAAAAACTTCTTGTTGAAAGAAAGGAATAAACCACAAATGCAATCAAAATACTACCAAAGAAATGCTCAGACCGGTTAATAAGCGGAGAGAATCTGTGGATGTTAAAAATATAGGCAAGATTATAGATTGCAAAGTAGGCAAAGAGTGCAAAGAATACATAACTTGCCAAGTTTTTATCTA
>CAZCNT010000017.1:0-18584 GCA_964500695.1 uncultured Gammaproteobacteria bacterium
TGATTGGTGTTTTTACACTCTATTTTTTCCTGACCGGAGATTTCTGGGCATATTTTCACTCCGGTGACAATATTCACTTGATGTTCCCCCCTTTTTCCGTTTTTAACTTTTCTGCCCCATGGGCCGGAACCTTTTGGCTCGAGGAAATTATCTTTATTTACTTAATTGGTGCAGTCGGAGTTTATAAATTGCTCCAAAAACGGGAATACGAAATTGCAACATTTACAGCCATTTTTTATTTCTTGACTCTTTTTATCGCCCACAGAGATTTAATGAGATATACTCTCCCAATCGTTCCATTTTTATTTGTTGCGTTCTCGAATATCCTAGTCAAAAAAGAGGCTAAAATCGCCTTTACCATAATAATAATCCCGATTTATTTATTCTCACTTGCCTTCATCTCTCAAAACGTGATGCCAATTTCAAATTGGGCCCCATTTTTGTAATCCGTGGGTTTAGCTTTGTTTAAGAGACTAATTATGTACACATGGAAATTCCCAGGCACTGGAGATTGAAAAAACAAAGATACGGCCTTGTCGGTGAAGTTTGTTCAAATTGTGACAAAAAAAATTTTCCACCTCGTGATGTTTGCCCTGACTGCAAGGGCGAAACTATAATCAATCTTCAAGAATCAAAATTTGGAGAAATTTTTAACACATTACCAATTACTACTTCTTTGTCCAGGGAAGTTGCCATGTCTTCCAAATAAGGAAATGCTAACTGTTAAAAAATTACTTTAATAATCTCCTGTTAAAATCTTCAGCTAATTCTCTATTTATGGCAAGCAGTAGGGGATATTTTTGTGTCCTAAAACTTTCGCGTAAAGGTAAGCTGACAACATCCTCCATGGTAAAGGGATTAACTGCAACTCCCCCGGCCTCATTAACCATCAGAACAGAAGCAGCTGGTTCATGTAATTTTGCGGTTGTACAAAAGTAAGCTGCGGCCTCGCCTGCAGCAACCGTAACCTGTTCATTTGCCCCACATCCCTGACTTCTAATATAACCTTTTTCATTTGGACCCAAAAGTTTGTCATTAACAACGGTTCTAGTTTCTGGATAATAATTTTCAGTCCATAACGTCCAACCGTTTTTTAATAAATCTGAGAGCGTTCTAGGTTGCGATTCAATTCTTGAAAGTTCTACTTTGACTTGTCCTCCATCCGGTTCAACTATATAAAAACCTAATCCTTTTACTGCAATATAAGAGTAGCCTGTATCCTGCCTAATAAATCCTGCCCCTACCACATCATTTATTGTCGTTCCTTTGTTCCTGGCTAGAGATATTACAGTACCAAAAGGTAAATCATGTTGACTTGACGGTAATTCCAACCTGAGCCTTTCTAAGGTCCTTATTGCATTTGCCGAAGAATCAAGAGGATCAATAAACGCGGTATAATCTCCACTTTTTGCCTCACTATATGTCCCTTCCTCTGTAATTACCTCTGCAACATTAGGCAAACCGGATAAATATTCCGTCAAGTTCCGCCCCATCATCACGTCTGCTTTTACTTCTTGATCTCCTCCCAGATCTCCAAATGTGCCATCTTTCAAGACCATGGTTGCGTCTGTTCTCGATTGTATTTCGATCCATATTTCTTTTGATCTTTTCAAACTATTTTCCAATAACCCAAATAACTCCTTTTGTTCTTTATATTCAATTGATGAAATTGTTTCCGCCATAGTTCATTTTCTCTGCCAGGGAAGTTGCCATGTCTTCCAAATAAGTCTACTCTGACAAGTCAGAGATCTTATCTGTCTTACTTGGAAAACGGCATTTTCCATGTTCGCCAGATGAACAGGTTATAAACTATATAGTTATAGGGGATAACCACAATAATTAAGGCGAATACTAAAGCCAAAAAGCGCACCAATGATACGTCTCCAAACAAACCGGTGGCTCCTGTAACAATCAAGGGCTGAACAATAACAGCAAAAAGAGAAGAAAAGTTAAATTTCAAAAACTGCAGAATAACATCTCCAAATTTTGTAATAGTTTTGTCTTTGAATGTCCAAATGTTATTGAAAATAAAATTGGATATGATAGCCGCCTCAGTAGCAAAAAGTGTCGCAAAATAGGTCGAAAGACCGGCTCTTTTGAGAAGTTCAAGTCCGACATAGTTAACCACAAACCCCGTTCCGCCAACGATGCCAAATTTCAAAAATCTCTGTTTATCTTTAACCCCCAAAATAATAGCAACTTTAAAAGTTGTGACCATCTCTTTCCAATTAAACTTAGATTTTTCTTTAGTTCTGGCTGCAAACTGAAGGGGAATTTCCACGGTTTTTTTGGAATTCTTTAAACATTGATAAAGAAGATCAACTTTATGAGAAAAACGCGTCGGCTCCATTAATTGTTCCAGATCGATTTTATCCAAAACACCTTTTACCTTTGTTAAACGAAAGCCAGTTGTTAAATCGTGAATACCCGGTTTAAAAAGAACAATGCGGATAAAAAGATTACCGAAATAACTAACTAATTTTCTCGAGAGAGCCCACTCGCTTGGAATTCCACCACCTTTAACATAACGACTCCCAATTACATAATCAGCTCCATTCAGATACGCATCTACCATTGATTTAACAAATCTTGGTGGATGTTGGAAATCCGCATCCATTTCCATAACCGCATCCGCCCCTAACTTTTTGGTGGCGTATTGGAATCCTCGAATGTAAGCCCAACCCAAACCCGTATTATCCTGTTCGATCAGGTGTACATTTTTGTACTTCTTTGAAGCTTCTTCCGCAATCCTGTCCGTACCGTCCTTTGAATGGTTGTCTACAATCAAGAGATTCATATCTGCATCAATTTTGGGAAATTCCTGATTAAGAAGTACTTCAACCATTTCCTTAATATTCTCCGCCTCATTCCAAACAGGCATAACAATGACAATTTTTTCCATTAACAAATGATACAATAGAGAAGTGAAAATTGACATATTGACTCTTTTCCCAGATATGTTTAAGGGGCCTTTTGACGCCTCAATAATCAAACGTGCCGAGAGTCGGGATGTGATTAAAATTGAAGTTCACGACCTACGAAAGTGGGGAGAGAGTGAAAGACGAAACGTTGATGATAGACCGTTTGGCGGTGGCCCAGGCATGCTTCTCAGAGTTGACATAATCGACAAAGCCCTAAAATCACTAATCACTAGTCACAAATCACCAACCACTCAAGTTATTTTGCTTGACGCTACAGGAGAAAAGTATACGCAGACAAAAGCCCAAGAGTTATCAAAAGTTGATCATCTAATATTAATTTGCGGTCATTATGAAGGAGTTGACCATCGGGTTCATGAACATTTAGTCGATAAAGTGATTTCAATCGGAGACTATGTCTTAACCGGTGGTGAAATTCCGGCGATGGTACTTACAGATTCAATTGTTCGTCTAATTCCGGATGTTATCAAACCGGAGTCTCTCGCCGAAGAATCATTTTCACTAATCACTAATCACCAATCACCAATCACCAACACCGAATACCCCCAATACACCCGCCCTGAAGTTTACAAAAGCTGGAAAGTCCCTAAAGTGCTTCTCTCAGGAAACCATAAAGAAATAGAAAAGTGGAGAAAGAAAAAATTATAATACTTAAATAATATATATCATTTAAGTATTTGAGGGTGAATTAAGTTGTCCAACAAATTCATCAACAATGTTCTTCCAATTTCCAAATTTAATTCCCAATTCTTTTTCCGTTTTTTCTACTCTTAATCCGCCAAATTTTGGGTACCTGACAGGATTATCAACAGTTTTTACAAATTCTGCGAGTGATGACGGTTTTACGGCATTTTTTACTCCTCTGGCCTTTTCTATTAAATAAGTAATAATTTCAAATGGAGTTCCTGTATCTTCAGAGCTTGCATGAAAAACCCCCCTTTTATCCCCATCAATAATTTTATCAAGTGCTTCGGCAATGCTATCCACAAATGATATTGAAACCTGCTGATCATTAAACATTGGGTAAAGCTTGCCTTCATCAAAAAGTGAAAGCGGTTTCCTTAAATAATCCGACTTCATATCGTACTTTGATCTTGATGGATAAATAAGCCTTAAGATTGTGGCATCTTTTCCAAGTTTTTTTGTCACCTCTTTCTCGCCAAGACTTTTGGTGCGGCCATACCAAGTAAGTTCATTTTCTTTGTAATCCGTTGGATGATCTTCAGAGTATGGTCCGGGGTCATTTTCCGATCCGGGAAAAACATTGTCGGTCGAAATTTGAATAAAATGAGTTTTTTGAGGTAGCGCATCCAAGATGTTTTTAACTCCTTCAACATTAATTTTCCAGCATGGAGAGCTTTCGTCCCCTTTTTGGTTTTCTGCTTCACTCACGTTGGTGTACGCTGCAAAATTCACAACAACATCGGGGTTTACCGACCTGACAATTTTTAACACGCCTTCCTTATTTGTAAGATCAAATTGAGGATATTCAGGAGTTACAAAATCATACCTACCTTTAAATAGTTCAATAAATCTTGAGCCAACCAAACCGGAAGCACCTGTAACAAGAATTTTCTTCATACACCCCCACACCAAAATATGATTACAGTCATATTAACACAAAATCTACCCCTTTGGTGTGGGGGTAAATTTACCAGGAAACATGTCCCTAAGTCTAGGGTTGTTTTTGTCCCTTTTTGAAATAATAGGCTTTTTAACCGGCCAGGGAATCGCCAAATCAGGATCATTCCAGGCAATCGCTTTAGTATCTTTACCATCGTAATAAGCATCAACCAAATAAAAGTATTCGACATTTTTACCGCCCGTAACACAGATTGAATTCGCTACTCCTTTCGGAATAAATAATGCTTTGTGGGTTTTTTCATCAAACTCAAAAGTTTCTACTTTACCAAACATTGGAGATTCCGGCCTGATATCTACCAATGCCGCAAACATTTTGCCTGTTGCGGGGTAAACCAACTTGTTCCACCCTTCTGCGTGAAGTGCCCGAATTACACCCGGTTTTGAGCTGGCATGATTCCATTGCTTAACACTAAACTTAACGTTATTTACTTTCTCTAAAGAGTTTAACCTCACGTTTTCCCTAAAAAATCCCCTCTCGTCTTCATAGGTAGGCATCTCAATAACCAAAAGTCCGGGAATAGAAGTTTCTTTTATAAACCCGGTAAAATTTTCCGCCTGTTTATTTTCCTCAGCCTCTCTGTAGAATTTTTCAGATTCTTCCTTAATCGGCCTCCACCATGATTCGTTTTCTTTATACCATTTAACCGTTTCATAAAGCCTGCTCTCAAAACTCTTAAGAGGCTCCCACCCCAAATCCTTTTTAATCTTTCCGTAATCGATCGCATATCGTCTATCATGCCCGGGTCTGTCCTTAACAAATTCAATAAAAGATTTGTCTCTGCCGAAAAACTTCAAAAGCATTTCTGCTACATCAAGATTGCTTATCTTGTCGTTTCCCCCACCAACCAAATAAGTTTCTCCACTTTTACCCTGATGTAATACTAAATCAATGGCACGGCAATGATCGGCAACATTGAGCCAATCGCGCACATACTTTCCGTCACCATAGATAGGAACCTTTTTCCCATCCATTAAGTTTGTAATCGCCCTGGGGATAAACTTCTCCGTATCGGAAAATGGCCCAAAGTTGTTTGAGGCATTTGTAATTGTCACATCCATTCCATAGGTCTTGTGATAAGCCCTAACCAAATGATCCGAAGCCGCTTTACTGGCAGAGTATGGGCTTTTTGGCTCATAGCTGGTTTTTTCTGTAAATTTAAGTTTGGAGGCTAAAGGCAACTCACCGAAAACCTCATCGGTTGAAACATGGTGAAATCTCACGATCTTATTTTTCAAAGCAGCGTCAAGTAGGGTTTGCGTACCCAAAACGTTGGTCAATATAAAGCTTTCGGGGTTTGTGATTGACCTATCTACATGGCTTTCCGCAGCAAAATGAACCATGTGTGTAATCCCGTTTTTCTTAAGAACCTCTTCCACTCTTTTCCTGTCACAAATATCCCCCTTCACAAATTTGTAGTTTGGATTTAATTCAACGTCACTTAAACTTGTCAGATGTCCTGCATAGGTGAGATTGTCATAATTCACCACAAAATAATCAGGATGACTACCCAAAATATAGCGAATGAAGTTACTACCAATAAATCCGGCGCCACCCGTTACAAGGAGCCTCATACCAAGTTTCCTCCTTTTTTCATTGCCCAATACAAGTTGGTTTTAAGAAGTGATCCCGGAGTTCCCGCATCCGACCAATAGCCCTTCATCTCCACCCAATTTATCTTTCCTCTTTTTATGTACTCATTATTAATATCGGTAACTTCAAGTTGCCCCCTTTCCGAAGGCTTTAGGGTTTCAATTATATTGAAGACCTCCTTATCATAAATATATAAACCAGTGACGGCATAATCAGACTTTGGCTCTTTTGGCTTCTCCTCTATTGCAATAATCTTTTTGGGAGTACCACTTTTTGGCCTGCTAAAAACCGGCACACCAAAACGTTCCGGATCGGTTACTTTCTTCAAAAATATAAACGCCCCTTCTTTAAAATTCTTAACATGCTCACTTATATCTTCATCTGTGGTATTATCTCCCAAGATGACGGCAATAGGGCTACCATCAGCGAAATCCTCAGCAAGCCTTAAGGCATCCGCAATCCCCCCATCAGACTTCTCTTGATACGTATATTCTAGGTGTTTTACACCAAAACCCTCACCGTTTTTAAGGACACGCAAAAAGTCCCCTGCGTGAGGCCCTCCGGTAACTACCAATATTTCATTAATGCCTGAATTAACCAACGTTTGGATAGGATAATAAACCATCGGTTGGTCAAAAATCGGCAAAAGATGCTTGTTCGTGGCATGGGTAAGAGGGTACAAACGAGTACCCAAACCCCCTGCCAAAATAACGCCTTTCATATAACTTTTAGGGTAGGAGTGCGTAGTTTACTACAGAGATCAACCTATGTCAACAACTTATAGTGTATATACTATAAGTCTTCTACTCTATTCCTTATGCCTAAGTGGGCACAAAAAACCCACCTCTTGGTTTTGGAAAACCGCCAGGTGGGGTGGAAACTACTGTGCCAGTCCTAAACCAGGTCTGACACTTTAAACCTCTCATTTAAAAGTTGTATCTCAAAGTCTTGCAAAAACTGGTTAAAGCTTGATTGGTCGGTAAAAGTTGTTGTGATTTTCGGTCCGGGTCTGTGCCAACCTTGAGCATCTAGCTTAATGTTCTCAAACGTACACACCCTCCCATCCGGATGATAGAGAGCCCAGACGGCAACAATGCGCATTGCCTCTCCCGAGAGCATCATAATTCCATCTCCCATCTCAACCCCAAGTACCCTTGATGAATCTAAAAAACGTTCATACTTCTCCGGCTCAAGATCCATATGGAACCATGCCCCAGACCCAATGGTAGCCTCCAAATAACCTTCAGAAAGCTTTTGCCTAAAAAACTCCTTATTGCCATAATACTTCACCAAGTCCTTAAGCTCGGTATTCCGATTTTCGCTTAATCCCCTGGCTATATTTCCAATAAATGGATTTTCTTTCATATATTCTCCTTCTAAATACTTTGGTGTGGGGAAAACTTTTTTAGGGAAATCCCCACACCTTTTGCCGTCAGAATTATCAGAATTAATAGAGATATAAAATTCCACCGATTGTCCAGATGATACCCAGAACACAAAGCCATCTGGCGAGTCTGTAGGGAAGAAAAAGTGTGCGGCCTTCAGTCGGGGTTGACCAAACTGACATGGAAATGCCGGCGCAAAAGCTCAAAGCGACGCTCTGGACAAAGAATGGGAGATTCTTATAGATGAAAATCAACATTCCCAAGCAAAAGCCCAGAACGATCAGCATTCCCCAGCCAACCATGGCATCCCACTGCTTCCACGGGCGTTCCCCCGAGTTCACTTTGTCATGAAACGGAAAGTAAATGGTAGCCGAGATGGCTGCGAGAATCAGTAGATCTACAACATTTTGGAACATTTCTGCCTCCTTTTTGGCATCTTGCATAATTTTGGTTTAAATTCTGACGAGCTTGATACACGCAAAACAAAACTTGTGTGTACTAAGCCGTATGTTTTTAAAATGTAAAAGAACTTGGTGTGGGAGAAAACTTTGAGAGAAATCCCCCACACCTTTTGCCGTCAGAATTTTGACATGATCCGTTCTTCATATTCGTCGAGGGTTTCACCTTCGAGTTCCATCATTGGAACAAGTTCATCTACTGCTGCGTAAACCTTCTTCATGAGAGTTTTAAGATCTTCAACGGCATAGCCGTGTAAAAAGTTCCAAACAGCCTGTCTTTCCGGAATATCGTTTCCAGACACTTTTTCTGTATTGCAAAAGTAGGTCTGACCGATCTTTGGCCCAAGCAAGGTGAATGGAAATCTCCGCATAAGCGTTATGCTCCATGCAGTACCCATATCCAGTTCTACCTGGACACTCCACCCCCTATGAATAATAAGATCGGTAAGTAAACTGTAATTCAGTCCGCGATTGGAATTTTTTCTTATCATTTTTTCTCCTTTTTGAATTTGGATTTGAATTCTGACGAGCTTGATACACGCAAAAATTGTGTGTACTAAGCCGTAAATTATTAAAAATTTTAAAGAGCAACCTTTTAGGTCATTCCTTTTTCTCTAACACCATTCTCTTTTTAACTTCTTCCCCAATTGCAATGGCCAAAGGTGCAAATGTCTTCATATCTACTTCCAAACCTTGATGTAATTCCCCCATTGTTAAACCCCTTTCAATCAGAATATCGTTTAATGTTTGGTCATATTGATCCAAATACGAGATATCCTTTTTCTTTACAAGATAAGCGTTTTCCCCTCCCCAAGGATCTGTCCTTACTATTAATTCATTTGGCTTATCAAATTCGTTTATGGCTTCGAAAACTGACATTCCCGGGAGCACCGGCATTCTTGCCCCTTGATCTTTAAAAACCTCGCTAACTTTGTATTTATCTTTTTTTAATTTTATTAATTCCGGATGACTAATCCTTTCACCGTTAGAGCCAAAAAGACCCCTTCTCCTTGCAACATTGTCAATTATTCCAATAATAGAAAGCACATCCTCTATTGAAAATTCTTTATCCACAACCAAAAGACCCTGTTGTTTTTGAACTGGATATGAAATTCCACCAGGAGTTTGCTCTTGAGCAACTCGGGCTTTTAGAGGAATCATTGTGTCATTATCCCCTCCTCTTTTGAGAGGCTGGAAACCGCCCGTGTTTGTTCCTCTATGAATAAAGACAGTTTGGTTATCCAAACTTTTCTTTGTATAAATTGACACCTCAAGCCCCATGCCGCCAAACCTTTTTGATTGGAAGACTCTTTTATCTGGTTCTCCCTGAATTTCAGCACCCCATTTGATAGCAATATCATTTAGGTCGTCAGAAATTTTTGCATACTGAGCCTCAGTACCTATATCCTGATCTGTTTTAGCCCATGTAAAAGGTAATGATTCGCTCATATTTTTATTCAAACTGTGATTGCTTTCTCTCACCATTATTCCCATCCATCTGGAGTGTCATTCTCCGTGCAACTTGATCAAGATCACGGATTTCTTTTATTGGATAACCATGTTTCAACTTGATTGAACAACTGTTTATTAGTATTTGTATAACTTCAGCATCATTTGAATGGCCGTTGAGCTTGCTTACGGGAGACACAAGCATTTCACAGAGCTTGGCGGTGAATGCCGGCGGATAACCGTATGACTCACTCGTAATCAAAGGCAAGGCTAAATTCCTAAAAGCATTAAAGTACTCTCCACTAAATGATCTATCCAAACAAGCTTCAGTTATTTTTTGATGATCTTCATTTTTAGGAAGCCCAAAATAGATCGACAAAAACCTTCTCCTTAATGCTTCATCGATATATCCGGGCTTATTTATTGTGAGTAAAAACTTGGCTTGGGCTTTTCTTTCACCACCAAGGAGTTCCAAAACAAATTGCCTCTTATTAGGATCAACCGGAGCACCACTTCCTTCAGAACCTACGACCAATGTATTCGTAAAAAGAGATTCGGCATCTTGAAGAACTAGTGCTGTATATATTCCATATCTATCGTAAAAATTGGCAACGGTTTCAATTATTTGTTTTCCTGTCTCTAAAAATACTTTCGCTGGAATACTGACCAGAGCGCAACCATTATCGATCCTTGAAAAAGCCGTAGTAAGCGCAGTTTTTCCAGTTCCCGGAGTTCCAACGATCATAATGTCCTGTGCATCTTCTATTCTACCTTCCCCAAGAGGCTCCAGTAGATGCGTTTTTACGGTTTCTGCAATTTCACCCATTCCAGGTAGGGAATCAAGCGACATATCTTTATATCTCCCCATATTAAGTACCGCCATTACTGCAGACACTTCATTTTTGTAATTAGTACCTACCGAACCTATTTCTTCTTTTTTGGGCGCATATTTTACCCTTCCCGATAAAATATCTGAAAGTAGTACCCCCAAAAAGTACAAATCGATTTCAGTTGTATTGGTGCGGTATTTTATGTTAAATCTCATAATCACTTTTTTTGTTTCATCTGCTCCTTTTATTTCTATTGGTAGACGGGAAAAAGGCTTGTTTATATATTTAGATAGACCACTTGTGGGACGGTCTGTATGGAGTAGTATTCCTGATGTACCACTGACGTCATCTGTATATGTGACGTTTAACACTTGTCTTATCTCTCTGGGGGCTGTCAGGTTGTGTGATTTACCAACAAATACTACATTTTTTGTTTCCGGATTTTTTCTCCTTTGGAGTCTTCTATTCTCAATAACTTTATATTTTTCATTAACCAGACCATCCTTTTTTACTTGTACAACCCTCAAAACCCTTTTATCCAATTGGTCATAATCCCAAGCTCTTATATATGCGAATCCGGGGAGCTCTCCCTCTTCTTTTGCAACTTTTTCAGAAGTTCCACTTTCTTCATTTGAAGCTTCTCTTGCATAATATTCATTAAGGTCATTCAGCAAGTCTTTATTTATCTGGAGTCCTCGCGGGATCGAAAACTCTACCTCTAGATATCTACCCGTATCATCAGGGTCGGATTCGTTATCATAAAGAACCACGCTTCTGTAACCCTCTAAATTTACTTCTCTTTTGGTTTTGGGGTCAGCATTTCTCATTTCAACTAAATACTTAAGTAGACTGCGTGTTTCCTCTATTTGGCTAGCTGAACGTGTGATCTCTGTCAAATCAGAAAACATTGGTGAACCGGTAAATATACCCAATTTATCTTTTTGAACCACAGAAAGCACCTCGGTTTTTGGACTGCCGAGGTGTTTTAAGATATCTCTTTGATCTGAATGAATTTCTACCATATAAATTTTGTACTCCCGTTGGTCTCTTTAGTAGAAGTCAAAAGACGATGAAAGGCGTTATTTTGGCAAGCTAAAAAGACCACGGCAACACAAAGAGTGGAAATAAAAGAGGATACTTTGAAGAATACAGATAGCCGATCTGGAAACCGTACGGCGAGGGGCCGTCGAGGCTGAAACCAGGCTCATGAGCTACCTTATGTAAAAGACCGACTTTATAAGTCTTGAGGGCATTATAGGACTACCTATAACATTTGTCAAGGGGTAGCCATATTTGCTTCTTAAACCCTACCCCGCAGACCCCGTCAGAATTTGGCACTAGTCATGTACAAATAGTGCGGGAAGATAATTGCGAAATTCCTACTGGGGTCAAGTCCCTACTGCAAATTAATCACTCCCATAGAAACCAATCTGAGGATACAGGCCAGAAAGTAAGATTCATCAACTTTATTTACATAATCTTTTAACTTATCAATCGGTTCAATAAGTAATTTATATTGTATTGGTTTGGCGTGGATTACCCTGCTTTCGATTTTTTTGAGGTTTGGAGAGTCTGTTATATCTATTACTGCCGCGTATAAAGAAATTGATGTTGGAACTACTGCAGGATCGGTGTGCATTTGTCCCAAATCAATAAACCTTTTAATCACCAGGTCTTTCATGAAAAGTTCTCTTTTAAGCACATCCTCGACAACCTTTGGCATATTCACCAGTTTTCCCCCCTCATACTTTATATAAGTTCCAATTGTCTCGTAAACCGTTTCTCCTATCGGAAACTTATCTGTACGCCTAAGCATAAAATATTTAATTTTACCCTCAACCTCAAGTAGAATTAATCCACGGTAGCCTGGGCTTTTTCCATATTTTGACGAGACATACTCATATGTAAATTCCTGGTTTGTATTGGTAGAACGCACTTTGAAAAGCGCGATAAGATTATAATTTGCAGGAAGAATATCTATTAATTTTACTACTTCCATCCCTCCGTATTCATCCCTGCGTGCTGAAAAATCAGCCAAAAAACCATTAAAATCTTCAGACAGGCTAAATACCTTTTTTTGAACTTCAAAATCTGTTTTTCTAAACCATTTCTTTTCCGAGAGAAGCGATAGAAATCTCTGCCTTTCGGGCGTCAAACTTTCTGCCAACTCTTGAAGATTTGCGGGCGTTTTCTTCATGATACAATCTATTCATACAGTTTAATGCATAATCAAGATAAAATCTTCTCTGAAGCTGTCAAACTTGGAAATCTGCTCGGCACTTATCGGGGAAGTAAGCAAATCGGCATGATTTTCGGAACTTTCGATATTGTCCACATTGGCCACATTAAGTTCATTAACTGGGCTAAAGATCACTGCGATATATTAATCGTGGCACTTGGAAACGACCTTCTTGTAAAAGCGAATAAAGGTCCCAAGCGACCTTTGTTTAATCAAGATGTAAGAGCTGAGGTTATATCTGCACTTAAAGATGTTGATTTTGTTCTTAAAATGGATAATCCCGGTTTTGCCAATGACACCCATGAAGCAAAGAATAATATTGCCCAAATAATCGACTCTGTTAAACCTGATATTCTCATAGTTGGTAGAACAGACAACTCGTTTGAAGCTAAAAAGGAGTATTCTACCACACATAAAACGGAGTTTTTGGAGTACGCAAACACTCGCCCCATATCATCAACCGAAATAATTGCCAAACTCGAATCTCTGGAAATCTAACACGAAAATTACGTATGCTTGTCTGCAACGTGTGAGGCACCCAGCTATACTCATTCACGTCGTATGTTATAATCGTGTCGAATCTATGAGCGATACAGCAAGAAACGAGAATGAGAAACGGGAATCAGAAATTTTTAGTGGAGCGTATGGTTTTGTTATCAGGCCCGATGAAAAAACTCAAGCATTGGCAAGAGAACTAGCCAGGACAACGGCACCTTCGGCCGAGTTTTTAGTGGAAACTCCACATATTACTCTTTATCATGCACAATTTGAAAATCTACCCAAAGAGGTAGCGAAATCAATCCTAGATGAAGTAAAAATGGCTGAAGGACAAATACTAAATCTAAGAAGACTCTACGTTTTCGGCGGAAAGTTTATTTTTTGGGATGTCGAAGATAAAGACAATATCAGACCCATTCATGAGAAGGCTTTAGTCTCAGCAAAATACCTCAATCATGCAGTAGCAGCCAAATCAATCGAGGAGGGTTTAGATTTAAATCCCGAAGAAAAAACTAATATTCAAAAGTTCGGCTATCCTCTGGTTATGGATAAATTCACACCACATATAACCCTAGCTTATGATTACCAGGGAATAGTTCTACCACCGGGGATTACCGAGAAAAGTTTGGAGATGAAAATAGATAAAGTGTTATTTGCTGAAATGGGAAAATACGGAAGTGTTAGGAGAGTTGTTGATCTCTAACCGGAATTATTAGGGAAACCTCAAGTATGTTTGTCTGCAACACTTGAAGCTCCCCAACTATCAGGCTTCGTTTTAGCAGTAAATCCGTTCCCGGCCACCATCCCGGTCACCTCCTTAATCATGTCGCGGGTGGGGCCCAAGGGCCCAACATCTATATGAATTTCAAAATCATACTTTCCCGGCGAGATTGCCTCCCTGAGAAGTGGTACAAGCTCACGCGCTGCCGAGAGCGACATTAAGGTCTCTGTATATATTTTATCCCTCAAAACCGGTACTTTTTGGACCCTTTCTTTCTTCCAAAAATATCTCGCCCCCGAGCCCCTTCTATGAACTATCAAAGCCGTAACAAAATCTATCTCACCTTTACCGTTTACATGCCGTGCCTGTGAGTCGCTGCCTATCACGATACGATAAAATTTCTCGGGTTCCTCATTAATAAATTTGGAAATCTCCGAGACTGCCTCCTTAGGCGTAAGGATTCCTTGCGTAGGACTTACAAAAAAGCCGTCATGTGTATCCATTCAGGTTCAAATTATACGCCCGGATAGGCCTTGGAGCAATTTTGTTTAATTCACCTTTAAGACCTGATTATCAGTGAGAAAATTATGACCGAACCCAAAATTGCAATTGCAATATATTCGATAATCGTTTCCAGATATAAATCTTTATGTATCGCGTGGTGTACAATTCCCCAAGCAACGTAAGCACCAGCCGTTGCAAAGGCCACACTCATTTGAAAATTTTTATCGTAAGAAAAAAGGATAAGTCCCGCAAAACCGGCCAATAGAATCCCAAAAAGACTAAGATAGTGCGGTAAGTCCTTTGTGAATTTCTTCATTTTTATTTTATTTGCTTATTTGTATATTTGCTTATTAAATTATCTGCCCTGCCTTTAATATTAATATAACAGCCAAAATCATTCCCAAGTATGCCAAATGCGCTAGGGTCCTACCTCCAATTCTGGCAATCCTTCTTCGCCTAACCACTATTAAATCCACTGATAACACTAACAGTAGTACTCCCGTGACTCCAAACGACAAACCCTTTGTTGTTTGGAATGGAGAGATAAATGAAGACACCGCAACGCCGGGCGTTGGCAGGGGCGAGCTGACGATTGCCACCATTGATGTCTCGCCTGCCTTGACGATAGGAACAGACGGAGCAGCTGAAAGTGGGGAGGCAAAAAACTGGACGATGATTGTTGTATCCGCTCCTGATAGCGTTCCTTCAATCACGCCGACTCCAATTTCACTATAGTTTGAGTTTAGGATATTTTCCCTGTGAGATGGGGAATTCATCCAAGCATTTACGGCTGAGGTCGGATCGGAAAAATCTCTGGCCAAATTTTCACCGGCATAGCGGTATTTGTAGCCAAAGCTGGTAAAAAAGCTCCAGGGAGAAGTGCCGTCAGGAGCGAAATGCGCCCAGTATCCTTTGGCAAGCATATCATTTCCCTTTGCCAATGCGGCTAAATCAAGGGTTCGGTTCTCATCTAAAACCGAAAGTCCATTTGCAATCCTCTCTGCATTAGTAAGACGAATAACCTCACTCGGCGGGATACTGGCGGCATAACCCAAAACCCGGGGGAAAGTTCCATGAGTAAAACTAAGTATTACCTGAAATGTAATCAAAAACACCACAATAACGCTTAAACTTGAAGGGTGTAAAATCTTTGCCTTTTGGTTATTGCTTGCATGAGGTATAAAAAGATGACGCAAGAATTTAAGTAGCTTCATAACAGTTTCATTGAACCTGATATATCATCCTCCCTCAAGGGAAACCGCCCGCCTTAGGTGGACGGAGGATGTTATGAACTTAATACTATATAATTTCGAGTCTCTTGCCAAGTTCCACCAATTCTTTCGGAAGTCCGGGAAGAACTTTAGTTGTGAAAAAAAGTGAAGCACTTGCTCCAATTCCATCAATAACCACATCCCGAAGTTTGGATTCCCTTCCCTGAATAAAGTACTGGTGAATCTCGTCGGTGGCTCCGTAAAAGGCAGCCAGGGAAAATGCCATTAATACAGCCTTTTTTTTGGATGTTCCTCCGACTATTAACGCGCGGTATATCAAAACCGCCAAAATTCCGTAAATAATAACGTGGGCAATTTTTTTAACAATAAAATCCTGCCAGTAAATATCAGATGCTTTGGGCACAGTACTGGAGGAAAGTATAAAAATAATTCCGGCCAGAATAACCGGAGGAAACCAATAAATTAAAAGGAAAGTAATTTTACTACGCACAAAGGTATTATATCAAGGATTTCTCCCCCGGCGCTTTTCCTTTTTTTCCAAATGCCATGTAACAAGAACCCCCGATAAACGCCAATCCCGAAAGAATTAAAATAACAGCAATCAATGGAAATTTATCTTGGTTTTCACTCTCTTTTTTTTCTGCCGAGGCTGCAGTCGGTGAAGGCGCTGGATTAAAAGTCCCTACCCCCAACACCTCCGTTGTAGGTTCCGGGGTTGGAGAGCGCGTAGCCTTTGGTGTAGGGGTTTTTGTGGGAGTTGGAGTGATGGTGGGAGTCGGAACAGAGGTCGCTGGAACAGGAGTAGTAGTCGGAGTTGGAACAGGTGTAGGGGGCGTAGAATTTGCGTCAGCTTTTGTAGCATAGTTTAGAATCGAAAAACTCCCTATAGAATCTGGGTATCTTCCAATTGAAATGTCTTTGCCTGGATTTGAATTAAACTGGTATTGATCAAGAACAACACCATTTTGGTCAAATAGTACAACCCAATCACCAGAATTATTAAGAAATGAGGATGTATCAATAGTTGGGAATGTCGGATTAGAAACGTTTAAAGTTGTTAACAACTTTTTGGCACTGGATCCTGAGTCACTCAAAAAATCGGTATCATCATCTATATAGTAGCTTTTTATAAAGTCTGCAGATGGGCTGGAATTATAAAATTCTGTCCACTCCTGACTCGAATCAGGCATAAACTCATTTATCGTAATCTGTGCATTTACTTCAGTTGTAAAAAGCCAAAATAGTGCCCCAATCACAGTACATGTTGATAATAATTTCTTCATATATCAATACCAATGAATTAATTCATTGGTATTATTAAAAAGGATTATTTATTCTCTTTTTTCTAAGGTTTTTCTTAAGCTCATGATATCCCGACGCTTTAGCGCCTCCAATATCGGCGATTGAAGCAACAATTTCGGCAATTTGAATTAAACTCTTTTTCGAAGTTTCGTTAGCAGAAATTCTGTCAACTATTTTTTTATAATATCCATCGGACTTATACAAACCAGAAACACTGCCAACAGTTGTTGTGCTAACCCTTAAAATTCTGGAGATTTGTTTATACTCATATTTTTTTGATGATACCAGAACTCCAATCGCCAATCTTTTTGCTAACATTACAAGTTCAGTCGGAGACAAAAAATCTTTCAAGAATTCAGAAACATCATTTTTAGTTTTAATATTAGCTATCGTTTCAAACAAAAAATTGGATATTTTGTCTTCCGAATCTTTTGACAATAAAAATTTGGAAACTTGTGTCATGTTCCCTAATATCAATGAATTAATTCATTGATATTGTATAAGCTAGTAATTTACATGCAGAAATAAAGTATCTAGATCGCTGTCATCATGATCGACACGTACATATTTCAATAAACATCCAACATTATAACTACCTTGATAAAGTTCTCCCGCCCTAACAGCTTTAACCTCACTACTTGAATCGCTATTTATATCTATGCCGTTATGAAAACTATAGATTCTTCCTACCCAAGTGTTCCTAACAGCCCATGTAGAACCATAACCCTGACTAAATTTAATTTTTGAATTGATTGGCCAAATCCAAGGCCCAGACGGATTAAAACTGTCACCATCATTGCTCCCGCAAGTAGATCCTGAACAGTTATCATAACTTATCCCGCTCTGTAAATATAAAAAAGGGTTTTCAGTTAAACCTCCGCTTTTTCTGACAATAAAATGCACATGTGAATTGCTGGAATTACAAGATGCACCCTGAATGACGTTGGCAATTTTTTGCCCTTCACCGACATGACCAATTTGTGTTTCTTTACCCTTGCCAGCAATAATTGCTTGAATGGCTTCATACTCAGCTCTTGCCTGAGCTAAAAGTTGTTGATATTTCTTCTCGTCATTTTTAGTTGCCGCAAGTAAACTGTTTTTCGCCGCCTTTTGGGAGTTAAGATTAGCTTGTTGTTTTTTTAACTCCGATTGCAATGTCTCCTGATCAGTTTTTTGACTCTGATAGGTTGTTTGGGCCTCCTGAAGCTTCCCAAGAAGACTCCTGTCCGCTTCCTGGATTTTTTGGAGATAATGAAATCTGGAAACAGCCGAGTCAATATCCGCTGCCGACAAAAGAAATGCAAGACTGCTTTCAATTCTCGACATTTTGTAAGTCTCAACCGCTCTCCCCGAAAACGCGTTGGTTAAATCGTTAAGTGAAACTTCAAGCTGATCAATCCGCCCACCAAGAAGCGCTATTTTGTCCTGAGTATCCTGAATTTTGAGGGATGTTAACCTGATTTGATAATCAAACTGAGCAATCTGGTTTTTCAGAGTACCTGCCTGAGAAGAGAGCTGTGAAACTTTACCGGCAAGGCACGCAATTTTATTTCCGATATTAGTCTGGTCGCTTGGAATATTATCGCAGTCATCCGCCAAAACCAAAGAAACTCCCCCTATAACTAAAAATGTTAAGAGGGATAAAAAGGAGAGTGAAATATTTTTTCCATTTCTTGTCATTGCATAATCTGCATCAAAATTGGCGATAAAATCTTGGCATCTATGCCAAGTAGATTTATCTATTTTTCTTAACTCTGGCAACCGCAAATAAACTTCCACCAACCGCGAGGAT
>CAZCNT010000018.1:0-16665 GCA_964500695.1 uncultured Gammaproteobacteria bacterium
GTGCAGGGCCGTTCGACTAAGAGAATAATTTAAACTATTATTAATTTAGTCGAACGAATGAAATGAAAAAGCTTCTTAAATTTATTTTCCCGGCAATTTTAATCTCAATTACTGTTTTTCTGTGTGTTAAAAACTATTCATCCGGAACTTACCTAGTCGGTTGGGATAGTCTTCACCCTGAATTTAACTTCCCTGAGGCTTTTGGGCGCATTTGGCAGGGTGTATGGAGAGCAGAGCAGGGTGTGGGGGCAATCGCTGCCCATTCGCACATGGCGGATTTACCAAGAATTGTTTTTCTGTGGCTAGAATCATTTTTTCTGCCTGTTTCGTTTCTTCGCTATTCGTATATTTTTCTCTGTTTGATTTTGGGTCCTCTTGGCATGTATTTCTTTCTTGAATATGTATTCGGGAGGCAAAAGGAAAGCAATTGGAATTACCTGGCGGCATTCCTGGGGGCGCTTTTTTATCTGTTAAATCTTGGTACTCTGCAAAACTTTTATGTTCCCTTTGAAATGTTTCCGGCCGCGTTTGCCGCCACTCCCTGGCTCTTTTATCTGGGTTTAAAATATCTTCGCGAGATGACAAGGGGGGCCCTTGTCAAGTTCGCAGTGGCTGTGGTTTTAGCCTCTCCGATGGCTTACGCCGCCACACTTTGGTACGCCACTTTTACCGGTCTTTTTATCTTTTTAGTAGGTTACGCTATATTTTCTTCGGCAAGGAAAATAAAAACCAAACGTGTTTTTCTCCTAGGGGTAGTGGCACTACTACTCAATCTTTATTGGATCTTACCCAATTTTTATTCAATGGTTATGCAGTCCGGGACGGTTTCGAATTCAGATATAAACAGACTTTTTAGTCCCGAGTCGTTTCTCCGTAACCGCGATTACGGAAATTTTAAGGATATTGCCTTACAGAAAAACTTTCTTTTCGGCTGGCGCAATTTTGATTTTCAAAGTAACCAATTTACCAATCTTCTTAGCGTCTGGATAAAATATTTGACCATTCCCGCGGTCCTTGCGATCGGTTACATCATGACCTGCCTTAGCCTTTTTGGTCTTTTATTGGGAGTCATCAAGCGCGAGAAAGTCAGCCTTGCTCTTGTCCTACCCCTTATTTTTACTTTATTTTTTCTTATTAATGCCAATCCGCCCACGGGTAACCTTTATGCCTATCTTTACAATAACTTTGGACTTTTTAGCGAGGGCTTTAGGATGCCATTTACCAAGTTTTCGGTTTTGTTTGAATTTATCGCCTCGTTTTATTTGGGATATTTTGCCTTTGTTTTTCTAACAAACCGCATAAAATTTTTGGCAGTTATTAAGCCGTTCTTCTTTGTGGGGGTAGTTACTGGTTTGATATATTTTATGCTCCCGGCATTCAACGGTTGGCTTATTGGGCTGAACGTAAGAATACAAATCCCCGGGGAGTATAAGCAGGTTTCAGACTGGTTTAATTCAAATTTGGAAGGAAGAATTGCCCTTTTTCCGATTAACTCAAAATATGGTTGGGAATATAGAAACTGGGGGTATGAGGGGTCCGGATTTTTAACCTACGGAATTAGTAGCCCGGTTTTATACCGCGATTTTGACCGTTGGAATAGTGGAAATGAAGACTTTTTCAATCAGGCCGCTTTTTCCTTGTATGCAAACGACAAAGACGGTTTTATCAATACTCTAAAAAAATACCAAGTCAGATACCTCCTGATGGATGAGTCAATAATAAACCCCGGCGGAACTCCGGAAATTCTTATGATTCCGGAACTTAAAAATATTCTTGCAGAAAGTGGGGTAAAAGAAGTTGTAAATTTTGGTTTTTTGACCATTTATGACGTAGGTGCAATATCTGAAACCGGCTACGGGAGAGAAGTGTCTAACCCTCAAAAGTTTATTCAAACCGATTACGATTCTTCTTATACACCAATGGATCCTGTTTATGCGGGGTATGGTGATTACGTAAATGCAGGGAGTGCTTTTCCGGCCAGAAAAAAAGTGAGTTTGCCTGTTGGCGATCCTGTAATAACTGAGGATCTTTCGATAAATCGAGGGTTTACAAGCACATATAACTGCGATCTTAGGAAAGAAGGAAACGTTTTCAAAAGCAACTCAAACTTAGGTATACTACTTCGAGCAGAAAATGGGGGAGCATCATGCGACTATCTACCTTATCCGGATTTGAAATACGCTCAGGCTTATGTTTTGAGAGTTGCGGGGCAAAACCGTGAAGGCCGCGGGTTAAAAGTTTATTTGTTTAATGAGAGTTCCCAAGTGCCGGAATTGGAGGAAATTCTTCCCTCCGGAAATTTTGATGAAAATTATTTCATTTATCCCAAAAACATCTCGGGATCCGGCTATATTTTGAATTTTGAAACAAGGTCCTTCGGTAGGTTGGCCTCGGAAAATTTGGTAACAAAGGTGGAATTTTACCCGGTGGATGACGACTATTTGCAGAATTTTCAGAATGGGTTATTAACAAGCAATGAAAACAATCTGAAAATTCTGAATGTTCAAAAGTACGGCACTTGGGCATACAAAGTTGATGTACAGGGTAGTGGATTGATACAGTTAGGGCAGGGATATGACTCTGGCTGGATGGCAATCCAAGCCAGAGATTTTCCATCTGACATTTTCCATCTTCCATTTTTGGAACACGTTAAGGTCAACTCTTGGGCCAATGGTTGGCTGGTTCCTGCCAATCAACCAATTAACCAATCAACCATTTATCTAATCTACTGGCCCCAGCTTCTTGAGTGGGGAGGAGGACTTTTGGGCTTGACATGGCTGGCTTTTGGTTTATACTATATTTGTATTCGAAAGTAACTCTTCCGTTTTTCCAGTTCGATGTTTGTTTAATTAACTACATGGTTTCCAAAAAGGTTTCTACTGATGATTCAGTCAAAAAGGACGTTGAGTCTCTTATCGGGGCTCCCGTTGCCGCTGGAGCACTTTCCCCGGCGCCTTCCGCTATGGAATCCCTCGACAAGCTCGGGACCATGGGCCCTCTTGTTGTTGACGACCGAATGATTCCCGACGCCGGATTGCCGACAGATTATGTTGAGGGAGTCTTGGATATTGCCAATGAGGGGAGTGGCCTTCTTCGTCCGCAGCGATTTGCCCCAAGCGACCATGATATTTACATTTCTTCAAGCCAAATAAGAAGGTTTAATTTGCGTGTCGGGGATATGGTCGGTGGGCAGGCCAGGAGGCCAAAGGAAAACGAAAGATATTGGGGACTACTTAAAGTTGAAAAAGTAAACGGTGAGCCGGTTGAAAAACTGGGGGAAAGGCCCAACTTTGACGATATGACCGTAATTTACCCTGAGGAACAAATAACTCTCTCAACCGACAAAGATACATTAACGACCAGAATGATAGACTTGGTTGCTCCAATTGGTTTTGGCCAAAGAGCCCTTATCGTTTCTCCCCCCAAGGCAGGTAAAACCTGGCTAGTTAAAGATATTATTGGTGGGATTGCCAAAAATTACAAAAAAGCTCACTTAATGGCCGTTCTAATCGGCGAGAGGCCGGAAGAAGTTACTGATATCACCCGAAAGATGGAAGAGGTTACCGATAGAATGGGTGAGGTTGCAGCCAGTAATTTTGACGAGGCACCGGCCGATCAGACAAGAGTGGGGGAGTTGGCACTGGAACGCGCCAGACGCTTGGTTGAAACAGGACGTGACGTGATTATAGTTCTTGATTCGATAACGAGAATGGCACGCGCATATAATTTAGCCCTTCCAACTAGTGGACGCACTTTAAGCGGCGGATTTGATCCAATGGCGCTTTTTCCGGCCAAGAAATTTTTTGGCGCCGCCAGAAAAATTGAAAACGGCGGGTCGCTTACTATCATTGGAACCTGTTTAGTGGATACCGGATCCAGAATGGACGATCTTATTTATGAAGAATTCAAGGGAACGGGAAACATGGAACTTCACCTGACACGTAAACTTGCAGATAGGAGAGTCTACCCCGCAATTGATGTTGCCAAGTCCGGCACCAGGCAAGACGAACTTCTTTTTGGAATGGAAAAACTCAAGAAAGTTAATACCCTGCGTCGCATGGTGGACTTAATGAATGACGACGAGCGCACGGAGACTCTTATCGGCAGGCTTGAGAAGAGTGAGAATAATGACGAGTTCCTCGAATCGCTGAAGACTGCCTAAAAGTTTGCTTCATTTTCTTTCATATGGTATTGTTCAAGAACAATAAATAAGCGAATGAAATTTTTTATTTAGGTTTATTTCCACATTCACTTATTTACACATTTTTTCTATGGAAGACTCACTTCAAATGTTTTTGGACCTGGGGAAAGACATTAAAACATTCTTTCTTGAGCTTGGAAACTTCGTACTAAAAAGTCTTCATATCAGTTTTTTACGGTTTGAAGAAAGAAAAGGAATTTTTGTCACCGCACTTTATCGCGAGAGGGGCAAAAAGTCGCGTCAACTGACACATTACGGTATGGCGGGGATTACCGCGCTTGGGGTTATTATGGCTCCTTTAATTTCTCAGGAGTTTCCGGGGAAGAGTGTAAACCCGTGGGAAATTTCGGCTGCCCCGACCGTTCTTTCGGCATCAACCGATGATCCCGGAATGGATACGCAGTCGAGTAATGTGAGGGACGTGATTATTGATTATCAGGTTCAGGAGGGAGATACGGTGGCATCAATTTCCAAAAAGTTTGGAATTTCCGCTGATACCATTCGTTGGCAAAATAGTCTTACAAAGGACAAAATTAAAATCGGCCAAACACTTCAGATATTGGCGGTAACGGGGATTGCCCATAAAGTTCAAAAAGGGGACACGGTTTATTCTATTGCTAAAAAGTATGACGCGGAACCTCAGGCTTTAGTTGATTTTAAGTTTAATACTTTTACGAACGACGAAACGTTTGAACTGGCCATAGGTCAAACGGTAGTTGTTCCTGACGGAGTTAGGCCTGTTGGGGAGGGAAATGCAATCCCGAGGGCAAGGCAAATTACGCCTGACGCCGGAACGGTTGTGGCCTCCGGGCAGTTTGCCTGGCCGACCCAGGGGACTATTACCCAAAGATTTTCCTGGTATCATCCCGGGCTGGACATCGCCAATAAAGGGTTGCCAATTGTAGTTGGTGCCGATTCCGGAAAAGTGGAATATGCAGGCTGGGAAGGAACCGGGTATGGGAATATGGTACTTATCAACCATGGGAACGGATTTAAGACACGCTATGCCCATTTGAGCCAGATTATGGTTATCTCGGGACAGAATGTGGCAAGAGGAGCGGTAATCGGGCGAATGGGCTCCACGGGCCACTCTACGGGCCCACATACTCACTTTGAGATATACCTTAACGGTACCCGCATTAACCCTCTGAGCTATTTGAAGTAACTGTTGACAAGGGCCCCCCTTGTCACTTGTCAAGATTTTTACTCGAGGGAAATGTTTCCTATTATTTCCTTTGAGTTCTCTGGAGAGTTTTCTACAAACTCTTGGTATGATTGGAGGTTGTTCAAGAAGGGTGAAAGTTTTGATCGGTCAAAATAGGAGAGGATTAATTTAGTTTTTAACCATGAAGCATGTTTTAATCCTAAATAATAGGTATAGCTTGAGTAAGGATAATTGACAAGGGGGGCCCTTGTCAATTCGATTGGGTTTAGATGAATATAGCGGGATATGTGGAGTAGATATGATTCGTTTTCGACAAGGACTGCGCGATAGGGTCCTTGGAACAAGTAACCAACTCTGTCATATCTTTTATTGAAATACATAGCATAAGTAGTTAAAAGCCTTTCAATAATTCTTGTTACCCCGTTTATTGTGTGCTGTTTTATCAAAAGATGAAAGTGATTTGGCATAAGACAGTAAGCGATTAAATCTATCTCCTTTTCCATGTTAGCAAGAGGCCTTGGCCTAATAACTTTAAAGTTTTGAAATTGCATCAAGGGATGGCCTTCCTTGAGATCAATCGGGGAGAGGTAATATTTTAAGAGATGCAGGAAAACGGCATAATCTTGGTCATCAATAAATATATTTCTCTTTTCAACACCGCGGTTATATACATGATAAATCCCTCCCTCAGTAAACTTTCTAATGGTGTTTTTTCTGGCCATAATCTAAGCTAGTGACAAGGGCCCCCCTTGTCAAGAAGAAGTTTGGTTATTATTTTATAGTGTGGACTCGCCGGGAGTCGAACCCGGGACTCTACAATGCGAATGTAGCGGTATACCACTTGCCTACGAGCCCTCATAGGGCGCGTCAAGATTCTCTTACGAGCCCTCTAGGGGAATTATATCAAATTATTGTGTAGCTGCCGGAGGAGTAGCTTCCTCGGGAAGAGTAAGCGGAGGCTTAATGTTTGATGGTTGAGCGGGTTGAGGCGCTTGCAAATTTTCACTGCTTCCCGCCGGCTTAACGACTGCCTTTTGTTTCTGAAGATTTTCAAGCTCGGCTTTGGCAGTAGCGTAATCCTGAGAGTCTTTGGCAACGAGGCCCAAAACGTTATTTATTTCGGCAATGGCGGCATCATAATTCTTCTTTTCCCTATAGGCAACGGCAAGATTATAGTGAGAATTGGCAAAATCCGGCTTTGTCAAAACTGCGAGTTTGAATGCATCAATTGCATTGTCGTAATTTCCCAAAGCGTAGTATGTTCCACCCAAGGCAATTCTTAGAATGGGATTAACGGGGTCAAGAGCCACCGCTTGAGTGAAAGTTTGGATTGCAAACTGATCTGCTCCTTGGGCAAAAGGCATAATCTGCCTGTAAATTTGGGCTAGGACTTCCCAGTTGCCGCTCCGACCAGGGTTAAGGGTAACGGTGGCTTTGCCCTCGGCAATCGCAGCTTGGACAAGCTGAGTAACCGTTGTTTTATCCGCATCCGTTATATCTTTTTTACTGGCGATCGAGTTTGCCAGAGCCAAATCAAGTTGGGCAAGAGAAGCATGGTACCTATCCACATTTTGGTTTTGGGAAACGGACTTCGTCATCAGATCAAAAGTTCCCTTGGCATCGTTTTTAACCATGGCTTCAAGAGACCGTTTGTATGTTGCCTCGGCGCTTAACACCTTTGAACCAAAGATAAGTACCGCAATTATTCCGGCCAAAAAAGGAACACCGACAATTATTGAAGGGACGCTTGAAGCAACACGTGACCCCGAGTCGGCAGCCGCAACATTCAGGTGCAGGGTTTTACCTTCGGATCGGGAGTAGAGGCTTAAGAACGCAAAAAGAAATACTAAAAGAATGGGAGCAACCGGAAGTACGGCAAAAAGGATGAAAAGAAGGATCAGAGAAAATCTTTCAACATGATCGCCTAAGTTTTCCTTGTTAATTCCAACTCTAAACTTTTCAGAAAGAACTTTATAAACGGAAATCAGAAGAACAATCAAGGCAGAAAGTCCCAAAAATCCGGTTTCGGTAATAAGGGTAAAGTAGTAGTTGGAAGCTCCTGTAAACTTCACCTGCCAAAGATCGCTTTGATTGTAAGCAAGGGGTCTAAAAAGGTTGAATGCGGTCAGGTAATTTGCAGGTCCCATTCCAAGGATCGGGTTTGCTTTCAAAGAGTCAACGGAAATCTGCCAGGAAGTATTCATATTCATATACTTAAACGCTTGCGGTTTACCGGGAAGAATACCGCCGATTGATGCCGCAAGAGCGATAAGCATTATTATCAAAGAAACTCCAAAGAACAGTTTTTTAGCAATATCGCTTCCTTTAATAAGAAGTCCCAGAGTAAAAACCGACATAATTGATATCAGAATAATCGCCGAGATGTTGCTGCCTATGGGATTGAATGCGGCATCTTTCATAAAAGCGGGAAGACCCGGGATCTTGGCAAATATTCCTAAATTGGCCAAAAGCACACCCAGAGAAAGAAAAACTGCGGAAGTAAAAAGCGCTCCTGCCGCGCCCGCTTTGCCTTTTTGGTCGAGCTGGTTAATCAGGAAATAGAGAAAAACTCCACCAAGTAAAAACGTCGTTGTGCCGGGTAGTAAGAACGCCTCTGTTTTGTTTTGCGTGGCAAAAAAGGTTGAGCTCAAATAGGCAACTCCTAAAAGAAAAACACCCAAGTCAAACTTTCCGACAGAGAAACTTAACGTTCCCCGCACAACCATCCTGATTACCCAGATAAGGACTATCAAACAAATTCCGCCGACAATTAAAATCTCCTTTGCCACGACGGTTGGGGAAGTAAAGTACGGTAGAGCAAAGACGGGGAGAAGTGCCAAGACTATGTATAGACAGTATTTTTCTATGGATTCCAGTATTTTCATAGCTAATTTTTAGTTTGTACTATTTTAAAAAGCTTGTCAAGAGTCCTTTAGAACAAAGTATTCCTTTTTATATAAAAAGGAATACTTTGATATATTAATACGACTTATTGGTCTTATGGGACTTATATGACATATATTTACTGCGGGCAGAATAGAGTCTTTCAGTAAACCCTCCGTCTTTCATAAAACTCTTTTCCAGACTCCGTAAAAGTTGGTCTAGGAGGTAATTTTCTTGGTGAACAAGACAGATAAGCGTGTTTGCGGCAGTTTCTGTGTCTTCACTTTCAATATAAGTCTTATATGACGTATAGGACTTATTTGACTTATATGCAATCCTGCGAATTGCAACTGCCCGCGGATTGTCTTTCTCCCAAAGTTTTAGACCCCTTTGTCTTAAAAAATCTTCAAAATCTTCCAATAACTCTCCGTAGCTTCCTCTGGCATTTCCGACCAATTTCAATTCAAGTTTTTTAGAAGTTCCAGAATTTAGACTTCCTTCTACAAGACATTGTTTTCCGCTTCTTGCGGCGCCATCCATCTGTGATGATAGTTTTAAATCCCTGATCCATTTTCTGCAAAAGAAAGCCGTCCCGTCTGAGATTATGACTGCGGTTTTATAGCTCTCCAGGTTTTTATAACCACCATGGGGAGGAATCAAGTTTTCTGTATTAGTCTTATATGTCATATATGTCTTATGTTTATTGTGCTATCTGAACTATCCACCCCATTAGAAAGCTAAAGCTTCTAACGGGGCAAGCCAGTTAATTCTGTACTTGTACGATCCACCAGTTAAAGTTGACATCAATCGGCAGGGCCTGGTCAAAACCGATTACAAATTGCCCGGCCTGCTTACTTTTGACATAGAGTACGTAGTTATTGGTAATCGAGGTTGGGGTGACGTAAACCAAAGTGTAGTCGGTGACTTTGGGATTTTGGATGGTAATTTCTTTCACTCCCGCAGGAACTACGGCTTGTCCGATTGTTGAGTTTGTGGTAATTACGCCGTCGACAATAGTACCCGATTGTGTAGCATCCGGCCCGGCGATAACAAGTTGGGGAGTAGAGATACTTCCAAACTGAGCGGAACCGCTGGCGTTAACTGAAGCTACAAGCTGTCCTTGATTGTCCTCTAAGCTTAATAGTTTGGCGGAGTCAGTTGATTGATTGATTGGTTGATTAGAGATTAGGTTGTCTTTAAGGACCAGCCCGGAGGTGGTGGTGCGTCCGGCGACGTCAAGGTCGCCTCCAATGGCAACGTTGCCGGTGATCCGGACATTGCCCATGGTATCAATTGTCACAAGGCCCGCCATGAGTTCAATCGGGGCCAGTGCCAGGGACTGAAGCTGAAGAGGTCCGGAAAGGGAATTGATCTTTGTTACCGTCAGGTCCGCGTCAACTAGAAGGGAACTAATTGCAGCATGACTTGTGACATATAAGTCGGATGTGATCAATTGGACTAATTGGGCGGAGGTGCTGGCAGAAAGATCGGCAGAAGAAGTGGCCGCGAGAAGTATGGCTTGGTCGGCTGTTACTTGAGTTAGGAGAGATTGAATTTCGTCCAGGTTTGTGGAGTGAATGTTCTTGGCATACAGCTCTCCAGAAAAGGTGGCTTGCCTCGCCGAAAGGTCACCCTGAAGGCGGGCGTTGCCTTCGCTGTCAATTAAAGCCACTTCGTTCCCCTCCGAATTTTGAATTGCCAGTTTACCTTCATTACTTGCATTACTTTCATTACCTATCCGTATTGTTACATCCGTTCCGTCAGGAATAGGGGAGATGAGTTTTACTTTTAAGAGGTTAGAGGTTAGCAAGTTAGAGCTTAGAGTCTGAATTGTTGCAACACTAGCCTCTAGGCTCTGAGTAACTAAGCTCTGGGTTTCAATTGCCCCTGCCTTAATATTTGCCGCCACCAAACTTGCAAACGCGCCGACTTTGTCCACCGTAGTCTTGACGAAGGTGGATTCGGTTTTTTCTACAACGTAGTTTCCATTTTCGCTTTTGACTAAATTCAGGTCGCCGCTATCGGTCAGGTATACATCCGGATCGTGGTAGGAGACGTTGACAAAAATCATGACTTTACCAATATGCGAACCATCAGGAAGAGTAAAACAGGGTTTTACATTGTTGGTTTTGGTGGGGTCATCCGGCCAGACAACGGATTCAATTTTCGGAATAGTCGTACAGCTAAGACTGTTTGGATCAAACACCTGACTGCTTTTGCCAATAATTGTGCCTGCTTTAGTACTTTTTTGGCCGTACCTAGATATATCTGAAGAGGTGATGGCGTCTCCGGTATCTATTACTTCTCCGGGCTTAAGATAAACTTTGGTAATAGCAGTACCCAGATGAGCTACGGGAACAATAGGATAATTATCCAAATTGGCAGCTTCTTGATCTTCTCCCATAACTACATCTTTAAACTCTTCAGGAATTGAACCATATCCTTCGGGAGGATGGACCACTCCGTAGGCCAAAGGATCGTTATTAGAATTGGTAAAATCAATTTCTTTATTGGTACCAGGCTTAAGTTTAACCACATCTCCATATTCAAAATCAGTCTTATTTTTGTCAGCAGGAATATAATTATACGAATAATACGGCGAAAATGTCCCCGTACCCACATCGGCGTAGACTGTTCCCGCTGAATCAATATAGGCGGCTAGGTTAGCAGTTCCGGCGAGCATATTATAGAATTCGATATTAGCATCTTCTGATAAGTCAGTGGGGTCAACGATTGTTGATAGAATATAGCTATAATAATCACCATCTGCTCCTCCTACATCGTTTCCTTGGAATATTAAATAACCCACATTGTCATTGACTGCAGGGGAGGTGCTGTTTTGATATAGCAGAAGTTCTGCACCGACAGCGGCAGCCGCAGTGGTGGTGAATTTGCCGGCAATTGAAGTAGTGCTGGAATCAACATCCAGTTTATAAGCTGGCGCCGTCGTCCCGATGCCGACGTTGCCAAGCTTTGAAAGAGACATTGTAGTTACCGGGGTTGTAATGGTTCCTGTAATAAAATCTAACTCAAATGAACCTCCCACATCAGTGGTTCTTGCCTGTAGATAAACTGGAGTGCCAGCTCCGCCAGTAGAAGCATCTGTTTTATAAAATTCTAACTTGCCGATAATTTCACCAGCCGCTAAAGAGGCGTTAGTTGATGAAACTCTTATAGCTGCCAGCGTATTTGCTGATACATCTAATAATGCTCCCGGCGCCGTCGTCCCGATGCCGACGTATCCAGCGCTTCTATCAAATGTCATTATGGGAGTTGCTGACCAACCACCATAATATCGATCAATATTTAGATCATAAGTTGTAGCCGCTACTCTGAGACCCCATACATCCGTAGAACTTCCGTTATATCCAACCCCGAGAACCGTATCTCCAACTGTATCTGAAGGAGCACGATAAACAGACAATAGAGAACCAGGTGCCGTCGTCCCGATGCCGACGTTGCCGGTTGTTGTAATTCTCATCACATCATTTCCTGCAGCACCCGACTGAAATGCGATAGGTTTGCTAGTCCCTTGATCAGAAATAAGAACATTCGCACCATCATATCCAAAGCGAGCTCGATTATTAACGCTTAAATATCCAGAGTCGCCAATTGCACCTGTCCCAGGTGTAATTTTGATATTATCTACTCCACTTGCACCTGCGACCTCGAGCTTGAATGAGGGTCCCGTCGTCCCGATGCCAACGTTGCCGTTCAAATCGATTATCAATCTATCGTTTGTCCCAAGTGTTGTATTGTCTGATATTTTAAAGCTTGTACTGTCTGTTCCGATGGAGAATGTATTGCCGGTGGTGGTAAAGTACATCTGAGCGTCACCACCAGAACCGCTAATAGCAACAGTTGTGTCAGCACCAACGTCACGAACAAATGTGGCTAAAGAACCCCCGTTTCCTCCACCAGTTATTTTCAGTCCTGTGCCTGTAGCAGCGTTGTCATCAATATTTAGAATAGTGGTTGGTGCTGTCGTCCCGATGCCGACGTTGCCGGTGCTATCTATCCTCATAACCTCTGTGGCATTTGTGGCAACCCTAGTACCAAAAGTGAGGGCGCTTGTAACACCAGCGTTTATAGCAACACTTTTGATAAAACCCGTAATACCAACGCCGTTTGTACTCGCATCCACTGAGTAAAAATCTAACTCGCCAAAGCTCTCTCCTGCCAAAACATTCGTGCTAGAACTGGAGAGTCGCAGTGTCCCGCCGGGCGTTGTCGTACCGGTTATTTCAAGCAGTTTAGCAGGCCCCGTCGTCCCGATGCCGACGTTGCCGGCGTTGGCGTCTGTAGTTAATGCATATGAGGTTCCCGAAGTGACCGTACCTCCGGTAATTTTCAAGCCGGTTGAAGTAACTGTTCCTGTTGTCTGGGTGATATTGGGCATAGTGATATCAAGACCTGTCCAGGTATTGGTGCCGGCGCCGGTATTTTGGATTAAGGCTCCGCCGGTTATTACCAGTCCTTTGTAGGCGTAAGTGTTTGCCCCGGTATTGGTAACTGCCGGCAGAGCGATTGATTGGCCGGTAACGTTATAGCCGGTGGCGGTTAGATTGGTCGAAAGATCCAATTTAATTCCGGTTAAAGCTCCGGCCAGAGAAGCTGCGGCTCCGTAAGCGGTATCTAAAATTATGCCCGATGTGTTTTTTGAATTGAAATAAGCAAGGTCGGCTGATGTGACATTAGTTCCGGTTAAAGTTAAAGCCGTGACATTTGAGGCAGGGGTGGCGGATAGAGTGGTAAAGGCTCCGGCGAGGGGAGTGGATTGGCCGATAGTTCCGGTAAAGACGTTGGACGTGGAAGAAAGTGTCAGGGCGTTTGAGTAGGTTCCTGAAAGGCCGGCTGACTGCAAAACTCCCAGACCCGAAATAATCTGTGTGCCGTTGTATCTTAAAATATCGGTTAGTCCCGTTCCTGCAACAATACCGTAGTAACTATTGTTGGTATGAGCCGTGACATTTGGAATATCTATTGCCGTAATGACATTTGTTCCTGTTGCATTGTCTGTGCCTGTGATTGCAAGGGATAACACTGTTGAGACGTTGGCCCCCGAGGAACCGGAATTGGTGTGGTTTATGGTTGTGGAAGTGCCTGTCGTATTTGAATAATTTTGGGTAATAGTTCCGGTTCCGGAGGTGAATGTCAAGCCTTTATTGGCGGCGATTGCCACATCCCCGTTAAGGGAAATTGCTCCTGTACCGGTGCCGAAAGTGGTGGCTCCGGTTTGGGAGAAGGCTCCGTCCATGGTGACGGCTCCGATTCCGGTCATGTCTCCGGTTGTTCCTATATCCCAGTCGGAGGTATTGATTTCCACTGTCGTGCTATTGTTGCCCAAAGTGGTGATTCCGGTTGAAGTCAGAGTGGTAAAGGCTCCGGTTCCGGGAGTGGTTGCACCTACCGAGACAAAGTTGGCCACTCCTGCGGCAGTGATTGACCAGTTGTCATCGGTTATGGAAACGGTTGTATCTGTAGAGTCGCCGATGGTAATGGTGTCGGCATCGGCATTGTTGCCTATTAAAATAGTGTCACAAGCAGCACTATTGCAAATGGAAACCGAGGTGGCATTGGCATCACCCAACGCCAGCGCTCCGGCCGCATTAGTATCAAGTCCGTACGCGGGTTGAACCGTGATATTTCCGGTTGTGGCTACATCAAAATTGGCAAAATTAATTAGGGAGCCTGTGCCTGCTCCGTTAATAATGACGTCATCCAAAGCAGAACCAATATTGAGGGTATCTTTGGCGGTGTTGTTGGTACCGATGTTGATTGCATTTCCACCGGTGCCGGTACCGATATTGAAAGTCGTAACCGAGTTTGATGTTCCCAATCCAATGGTGGTTCCGGTAAAAGAGATGGTGCCGTCAGCAGTAATGGCTCCTATCCCAGTCATGTCTCCGGTAGTTGATATGTCCCAGTCGGAGGAGTTGATCTGCATGGTATCTCCGCCGTCGCCGAGGAGCACCGCTCCGCCCGGAGTCAGGGTAAAAGCTCCCGTGGTAACAAAAGCAGTCGAAGCCCCGTCAAAAGCAATAGAAGTATCGGCAATTGTTAAGTCTCCGTTGACGTCAAGAGTCGAACCGGAAGCCATATCCAGTTCTGTTCCCGTATCAAAAGTAATAGTTCCCGAGGTGTAGTTGTCGGATGTATCAGACCTTAAGAAAGAGGCTGCGTGCAAACCGTCTACGGTATCGGCATCACCGGCCGAAAGGGCTGAAACCGGTGTCCAGGAAGTATTGCCGGCTCCGTCGGTAATGAGAACATTACTGGGGTCACCGTCCGTAATTGGTAGTGTTAAGCTCCACGTTCCTGCTTCGGCTGCCACATCAACCGTTACCAGTCCGCTAGTTGCTCCGGCCAAAGACAAGGTGCCGGCGGTTGTCCCGGCAGTTCCCAGCTGGAGAAGGGTAGTAGGAGCTGCCGTCCCAATGCCGACATTGCCACCCAAGAGTGCAGCAACATAATTATTAGAAGCTCCTGTTTGAGCATTAACGGTTAGGCCGTAAGAATTGGTAGCTGTAGAAACTGCTCCTGCCTGTATTAAAAGCCCGTGGGTATTTGTAATGGTTGCGTTGGTACTTTTAACGGGAGCTCCGGCAATACCGACTGTCGCGGCATCGGTTAGGGTGCTTGCTCCGACGAATGAATACGTTGGTTGAGTGATTGCGATATCCCTTTGAGTAGCTAAAGCTCCGGTTGCCCATTGCCTGGCGCCGGTTGTAATGGTCATGGACGGACTTTCGGTTGACAGCGCTTGATTTGTAGAAGAACCGTTTATGAGCAATTTTGAAACCGGGCCGGTAGCTCCGTCTGAAAGCAAGATACCAAGGTTCATGCCGCCATCGGCTTTACGAGTGCCGAGGAAATCAACATGGCCATTGGTGTCGCTGATTGCAGTGGTTGCAGCCATGATCATCCTAACGGCGGTTCCTGGGGCTAAATCTGAATTTTGAATAACAAAAGGAACGGTTTCGGCCCCGGCGCTTGTTGAGACAACCTGCAGTTTGCCATCCGTTGGGTTTGTTAAGCCAATCCCGACGTTGCCTCCCTCAAATGCCCAGGCGTCGGATGTGGTGTAGGTGATACTTCCCGTGTCGGCATCAGAAGCGTACATGTTGAGGATGGCGCTACTGTTGGCTCCTTCACCGATACGGACGGTATTGGCACTTTCATCAACTGAAAAAGGAGAAACCAATGTTGTTCCTCCTACGGCCAAGTCGTTGGTGGCGCTTGTGGGGTAGAGCACTCCTCCCGCGAGAGACCACATTGATGATCCTCCGCCTGAAGTGATTGCGATGTCTAAGTCGTTTAATACGGCCTGGACATTGGTGGAATTAGAGCTATCAAACTCATCAAATACACCTGTAAGATATGCTCCGGAATCATTGGCTGCCGTAGCTTCACCCAGAGAAGTGGTGCCAAAAATTAAATCGGTGGAAGCGGTCAAGTTAAGATTGTCTCCCGATGCCAAACTAACGTCTCCGCCGATAGCATCAATGGTCAAATCTCCCCCTGAATCAACCGTAAAGCCTGTATATACAGTTCCGTCCGCGTAGGTTAATCTTAGTTGTTCGGTGGTTGCCAAAGAATCCAACTTGGCGTCAGGACCCGTCGTCCCGATGCCGACGTTTCCGGCACCAACAATTAAGCCGTAGTTGTTGGTAGCCCCGGAGGCGGAGAAGTAGCCGCCGATGTTGGTGGAGGTAGTCCCGGTGTTGGTCACGGCAGAATAGAGTCCATAGGCGGTATGGGAAGCATTGGCATTGGTGCCTGATCTGCTAATATCCAAAAGTTTAGAAACTCCACTAGCTCCACCGGCGGTGGAGGTGGAGGAGAGATCAAATAAAGTACCGGTGGTGAGAGAAGTAGAGGATAGAGCAAAGGCATCGGCGGCAGTAACTGAATCAAAAGTAAAGGCGGTGGTATAGCCGGCATGGGCCAGGGAGAGATTACCGGCAGGAACATCAATTTCACTCCAGGGGATTGTTCCGGCAAAGGTACCGGTGATGGTACCGTTGCAGGAAAAATTTCCGGTGGAATTGTAAATAGTACATCCGGTTGTGCCATATCCTCCGGCAATATTAACGTCTCCGGTTGCCGTACCGTTTAAATTCAAAGCATCAGAGCCTTTGGAATCAATGGAAAGAGCAACATTGGCATCTCCTCCCGTTGTCTCCAGAGTTACTATTCCGTTTGCTGCCGCGTTGGCAATGGTCAGTTCATTAACTGCATTAACTAAGGCAGTAAACCTCAAAAATTCATTATCATTAGTATCCAGAATGTCTGCACCGGTTAACTTTAAGTCTCCCGAAAGAGAGGTAACGGGAGAAGTAATCAAAACCGTTCCATCAGTATCATTACTAATTGTTTCCGCATTCCCGAATGTAATATCGTTGCCTGTAATTGT
>CAZCNT010000019.1:0-14312 GCA_964500695.1 uncultured Gammaproteobacteria bacterium
GTATAATTAGATAAATGATTGGGACAAAAATTTTGGAAGAGAGGGAATCGAAATATAATGGACACTTGCGCGTAGTTAAAAATATTGGGTTAGGAACTTATATTCAGGCGGAAGGTCTTACTCAATCCGGCGGGATAGTCGAGGCGATTTGGAAAAGTACTCTTCGTAAGGTTCACCATTCACTACCCACCATTCACCATTCACTCATTCTCGGTCTTGGTGGTGGTACCGCAGCAAAACTTATTAGGAAACTTTGGCCTAAGGCAAAAATTACAGGGGTGGATATCGATCCTCTTATAGTCGAACTAGGGAAAAAGTATCTTGGTATGGGTAAATATGATGTCGATATCCAAATTGCCGATGCCTTGCGTTTTTTTACCAATCACCAATCACCAATCACCAATCACTTTGATCTTATCATTGTCGATTTATATAACGGAGACCAATTTCTCGAAAAGTTTGGTGAATTGGGATTTCTTAATAAAGTGAAAGGTTCTCTTTCAAAAAATGGAGTCGCAGTATTTAATCGTACTTATTATGGTGACATGCGTCCAAAGGCGGTTAAATTTGGCCTTAAACTTCAGAAAGTTTTCAGAAGCGTCAAATATTATTACCCCGAGGCCAACTTAATGCTAATCTGTTATGCTCGCGAAGCGAATATATAATAATTGCAGTTTGCGCGCAAACTGAAGTTCAATTGTTATACAATTAGAAGCTAATGAATATATTTTCCAGAATTTTGGACATTAACGCGCGTGAAGTCGATCGGCTTAAAAAAATTGTCGACAAGATTAATTTGTTTGAGTCCAAAGCTAAAAAATTAAAGGATTCGGATTTTAAGAAAAAAACCGACGAATTTAAAAACCGACTCGAAAAGGGCGAGATTTTAGATGAACTTCTTCCGGAAGCGTATGCTTTGGTTCGAGAGGCTTCATATAGGGTTCTTGGCATGCGGCACTATGACGTTCAGTTGATGGCAGCGGTTGCCCTTTTTGAAGGCAAAGTCGCAGAACAAAAAACCGGGGAGGGAAAAACTCTCTCTGCAGTTCCTGCGCTTTACCTGCGCGCCTTAACCGGGCGGGGGGCGCATCTGGTTACGGTTAACGATTATTTGGCCAGGAGGGATGCCGGGTGGAACGGCCCGATTTTTCATTTGTTGGGACTAACTACGGGATCGATTATTCAGGAGACAAAATCTTTTGTTTACGACCCCGATTTTATAGATTCCAGCCATGGAGATGAACGTTTAAGTCATTTAAAACCCGCAGAGCGTAAGGCCGCGTATCAGTCTGACATTCTTTATGGCACAAATAACGAATTTGGTTTTGATTACCTTCGGGATAACATGGTTTCAAGTATTCCCGAAATGGTTCAGAGAGGACACTACTTTGCGATCGTAGACGAGGTTGACTCGATCTTAATTGATGAAGCCCGTACACCTCTTATTATTTCAGCTCCCGACACCGAACCGACACAAAAATATTACAAGTTTGCTTCGCTCGTTGAAAAACTTAACCCCGATACCGATTTCAAGATTGACGAAAAAGCCAAGAGCGCGACCCTAACGGAAACAGGAATTACTCGAGTAGAAAAGATACTCGGTATTGATAATCTTTACGAGAAAGATTTTGACAGCATCCACCATATTGAAAACGCGCTTCGTGCAAGAACACTTTATCTTAAAGACAAAGATTATGTTATTAAAGATAACCAAGTGATGATAGTTGATGAATTTACAGGGCGTCTTATGGTTGGTAGGCGTTGGAGCGACGGACTTCATCAGGCTGTTGAGGCAAAAGAAAATGTAACAATTCAACAGGAAAGTAAAACACTGGCCACAATCTCTTTTCAGAATTACTTCAGAATGTATGACCATTTAAGCGGAATGACAGGAACTGCGGTAACTGAGGCCGAAGAGTTTAGGAAAATTTATAAACTTGAAGTTGTTGCAATTCCAACACATACGGCGATGATTCGAAACGATAAGTCGGACATGATTTATAAAACTCTAAGAGGAAAATACGGGGCGATTGTTGAGGAAATAAGTGAGTGCTATAAGAGGGGGCAACCCGTTCTTGTTGGAACCACTTCGATTGAGAAAAATGAAATCATTTCGGAATATTTAAAGCACAAAAAGGTGCCGCATAATGTCCTTAATGCTAAAAATCACGAAAGGGAAGCTGAAATTATTGCCGGGGCGGGCAAACCGGGTGGGGTAACCGTTGCCACCAATATGGCTGGCCGGGGGGTTGACATTGTTCTGGGGGGTGCAATGCCGGACCGTAAGGCCGGAATTTCCAATGATCAATTTACAAAATCCAAAGAATATAAAACATGGGAAAAGTTACACCAGGAAGTAGTCAAAGCCGGGGGCTTACACGTTATTGGAACCGAACGCCATGAGGCTCGCCGTGTTGATAATCAGCTTCGGGGACGAAGTGGACGTCAGGGAGATCCGGGTTCCTCCCGTTTTTATCTTTCTCTTGAGGATGATCTGATGCGTATTTTCGGTGGAGAACAAATCTCGGGAATTATGGATAGGTTAAATCTTCCGGAGGACCAACCAATAGAAAACTCTCTGATCAACCGGGCAATTGAACAGGCGCAGGTTAAAGTTGAAGGATTCCATTTTGATGTCAGAAAACGTTTAGTTGAATTTGATGATGTTGCCAACCAGCAAAGAGACATTGTTTATAAGTTACGCCGAAGAATTTTGGAATCGGGCGATGTTAAGGAGGAGGTTTTGGAAAAATTAAAGCATCAACTGGAAAAGACCGTACTACTTTCAACCTCCCAGGCCGATGAAAAAATAAATTACGATCAATTAGCGGTCGGACTTGCGGAAATAATTCCTTTTGATGACACTTCTCTTAAGCGAATCAGATCACAAATCTCTAGTCACCAATCACAAGAGGAAATTAGTAATTTCCTCCTCATCGTTCTTATGGATGTTTATGAAAAAAGGGAAAAGGACGTTGGGGAAAAAGTCATGCGTGAGGTAGAGAAATATGCCTACTTGGGCGCAATTGACCATCTTTGGATGGATCATATCGACCACATCGATGATCTGCGCGAAGGGGTAACACTACGCGCTTATGGGCAAAGAGACCCGCTGGTTGAATTTAAAAATGAAGCCTACAATCTTTTTGAAAGGCTAATTGATCGGGTTGATGAGGAACTCTCCCACAGAATCTTTAGAATCGGTGTTGCCCAGCCTCAACCGGAAATTCCTCTTAATCTTGCCAGAGAAAACGTCGACCGGTCGGATACAACGGGTCTTTCGGGTAGCGCAGACGTTACAGCTCAGTCCGGTAAGCCCGCTTTTGGTACACCATCCACTAGTCACCAATCACCAATCACTAATCACAAGTTAGGTCGCAATGATCTCTGTTGGTGTGGAAGCGGGAAGAAATGGAAACACTGTCACTATCCAAAACTTTCTAACTAATTATGATAATTACAAAAACTGAACCGTTTACAAAAGAAGAAATTAGAAAGTTAATGGAGCAATTTGAAGTTTATATAAAAACTGTAATTGATATGGAAAATAAAGTTTGTTCTGCGGGGATGGACAGACATTTTGAGGGAGAACAAATTCTGCTTGGTAGTGGGTCAAAACAGTCAAATATTTGGGGTGGGGGAATTGATTTAGAAACCAAAACGATTGATTTTAATTCATTTATAAATATAAGACCTAATGACAATAACAGTAGTAATGAAATTCTTGATGATGAAATTAGAAAGAAATATAAAAAACTGACGGAGTATTTTTTTAGAGAAATAATATACACACATTTATAAAATGAACGATCAATCTATTGTATTAAGCTCCTTGGCTATGGATTTGAAAAGAGCCGCTTTAGCTTTTTGGAGAGGCTCGACAGGAGTAGCTCAAAAATTTTTGGGCGAATCTTTGGAAAGAAAAAAAGAGATTAATATGAAAGAAATTGACCCTTACATCTCCAATGTTCTGAAAGACATAAATAATAAAGATGCTGAAGATCTTTTGATGTATAGCATTCTTATTCAAAATTATGTGAGAAAAAATGGCCATGATTCTCGGCTTGCTCCATAGTAAAAGCTTATTAGTAAGTTTGGTTTTGGTTGTGCTAACATCAAAGTAGTATGTTTTTTCTTGCCTGGTACTATACAAAAGGTATAGCCCTTTATCTTAAAAGATGGTTTTACATTTTAGCCTCAATTAATCACTATTTTTCTACCTTTCTTCTTATAGAAACTCTTTTTGCTCCTTGGAGGAGGTTGAATATTGTTGACAGGAGGCCGGGATTTGACATCTCAAGGTTCTTTACCGATTTAACATTTAATTTAATTTCCCGCGGAACCGGAGCAGTGGTGCGTTTTACTCTCTTTTGGGTGTCTTTATTTTTGCTTATTACCTGTTTGATTTTAGGAGCATTGGGTCTGCCCTTCTGGTTACTTTTGCCCCCATTGGGTTTGCCCTCATATTTTCGTTATAAAAAAAGACCTGAGATATATCTTAAAAAAATCAATTCTATTGAAACCCTATTGTCGGGAGAAATGGGCAAATTTCTATTAACACATACAGGTCTTACAATGGATGACCTCATAAGTACGGCTGATCTGAAAAAGGTAGACACCTCTCTTTTTAAGGCAGAATCGCTTGAAAATCTTATGACTAATTTGATTAAAAATAATGTTTGGGAAGAAGAGTCTTTGAGAACCAAGAATCTGAACGGTGAGGATCTCATTCGGGCCGCATATTGGTGGGATGAGCGATGCAGGAATCTAAGTGGAATCAATTTGGAGGAATTCTATAGACGTCCGGGTATTGGGTTGGAACTTCTTTTTGGCTACACACCCACTCTTGACAGATACGCGGTTGATATGGCTGCCCCTCAGGAATTTTCCGGTCATTTGGTAGGGAGACTTGCAACCGTTTCAAAAATGGCAAATGAGATGACCGGAGGCAATAATGTGATTTTGATTGGACAGCCGGGTGTTGGTAAAAGAACAATAGTTTTAGAGTTTGCTCATCGTGCAGCTTCCGGCAAGCTTGGTCAAAAAATGTCTTATAAAAGGGTAACCGAGTTTGATTACAATTCGCTTTTATCAGAAACAGTTGATCTAAATTTGAAGAAAACGAAATTATCCGATGTTTTTGAAGAAGCCTCGGCTGCCGGCAATATCATTTTGGTTATCAGGGACATTCAAAGGTTAACCAATGCGATTGTCGAAGGGTTTGATTTTACCGATATTTTGGAAAGTCACCTTGAACGCGGGAAGCTAAAGATTATTGCGATTTCAACGCCGACTGATTACGAGCGTTTTATATCCCCCAACCTCAGACTTATGAAATTTTTTACCAAGGTTGAAGCAAAAGCCCCCGATTATGAACAGGCGGGGCAAATACTGATAGAGACGGCGGATGAAATTGAAACTAAAAAAGGAATTTTATTAACCACGCCTGTGATAAGAAAAATTCTTGAAGGATCGGATAGATACATAACAGATACTCCTTTTCCCGAAAAAGCCTTGGAACTTATGGATGCTTTAATTATTTATAAAGAAGAAAATAGTGGGGGCGCAATTTTGCCTAAAGATGTGGACGCTATTCTTTCCGAAAAAACGGGAATTTCATTTAACGATATTACCCATGAAAGAAAAGTCCAGCTAACCAATCTTGAGGCGGTTATTCATGAGCGGCTGATTAATCAGAAACCTGCGGTAGATCTGATAGCCAAGAGTCTTCGGGCAAAAACTCTGGACATTGGCGGGCAGAAAAAGCCTCTGGGGTCTTTTTTGTTTATGGGACCCACGGGAGTGGGGAAAACCCAGACAGCAAAGGTTTTGTCTAATGTATATTTCGGTAGTGAGGCGTCCATGCTCCGTTTTAACATGAATGAATACTCTGAAAGGGAAGGACTTGAACGGTTAATCGGATCGGCAGTCAGGCGAGAGCCCGGGAATTTGACTACGGAAATAAAAAATCATCCTGCGAGCTTGCTTCTACTGGACGAGATTGAAAAGGCCCCGCGTGAAGTGCTTAATTTGTTTCTGGGCCTTCTTGATGAAGGTGAGATTACAGATGCAATGGGCAGAAAAATTCTTTGCCGCAATCTTTTTGTCGTGGCGACTTCAAACGCCGGGACTGAAAATATAAGGCAACTGTTGGAAAAAGGAGTAGACCCGGCAGATTTACAAAAATTGACGTTGGATTATGTTCTTAAGGAGAGAATTTTTTCTCCTGAATTTATTAACCGTTTTGATGGCGTTGTGGTTTATACACCTCTTTCTGAAGATAATTTAAAACTGGTAGCAAAACTAAAGCTTACAGAATTGGTGAATAATTTAAAAAAGAAAAATATATATTTGGAAGTTACTGATGAGCTTGTCGACAAAGTAGCAAAAGACGGATACTCGGCGGAATTTGGTGCCAGGCCAATGGAAAGGGTTATAAACTTGACGATAGGGGATGTTATAAGTCGGGCATTTCTGAAAGATGAGTTAGCTTCGGGTGATAGAATTACCCTTATTCCTGAAGGCGGGCTAAACGAATATAAAATTCAAAAATCCACGCCCTAATTAATCTGATATAATCTTTTTAATGGACAATAAATATTTATTCGCAACAATTTTTCTTGGAATTTTAATTGTTGTGGGAGGATTAATCGCTTTTGCAACAAAAAGTTCTTCAAAAAATCAGGCATTGGCAACGTCAACCCCAACCGGTACAATTGAAAACATTGTAGAACCGGTTGCTACGAGTTCTGCAGGACCAGCAATGGAAACTGACAAACTTATTATTCAAGATGAAAGAGTTGGAACGGGCACTGAAGCTTCTACCGGTAAAAAAGTAACGGTAAATTACGTTGGGACACTCACCAATGGAACAAAGTTTGACAGTTCTTATGATAGAAATGAACCATTTATTTTTAATCTTGGAGCCGGCGAAGTAATTAAGGGTTGGGATCAGGGAGTAGCCGGAATGAAGGTCGGGGGAAAGCGCAAATTGACAATTCCCGCGTCTTTGGGCTACGGGGCAACAGGAGCAGGAGGGGTGATTCCGCCAAATGCGACATTGATATTTGAAGTGGAACTCCTTAAAGTAGAGTAGTGGTAATTAAAGACCTCTTAAAAAAATACAGTCGCATTTTGGGTTTAATTGTGGCGATTTTAATATCAGTTTTAGTATTTATTTATAGAGATAGTTTTATTAATCTCCAGAGCTATGGGTATTTCGGGATTTTTGTCTTGAGTATTTTAGGCAACGCCACAATAGTTCTTCCCGTTCCCGTAATATTGACCGCCTTTGTCGGAGGGGCGATATTCAATCCGTTTATCGTTACCGTTGTTGTTGCCTCAGGGGCTTCAATCGGAGAGCTAACAGGGTATCTCGCCGGCCATGGAGGGGCCGGAATTATAGAAAAAGGTGCAAAGCTACAAAAAGTTAAAAAATGGATGGATAGATATGGATTATGGACGCTTTTTGTTCTTGCGGCGATTCCAAATCCGCTTTTTGATTTGGCCGGAATTATAGCTGGCGCAACTAAAATTCCGGTTTATAAATATTTAATAATTGTTTGGCTGGGAAAGCTTGTAAAATTTGGGATAATTGCTTATTTGGGCGCAAATTCAATTGGGTTGATAGACAAATTCATTTAAGTGTACAATTCGCCTCATGGTGGAAAGACAGACCAAGTTTGAGGAACTTCCTGTTTTTGATTCTTTAAGGCTGCTTGAGGGCGCAAGATCTGTCATCTCGTATGGAGAGATGACTATTGAAAAAAGAGAAAAGGGTGTAAGGACAAATGTAAGTAATATTGAAGTTCTCTTACCTTTTTTCCTTGATAAAATGGGGCTTATCAAAGGACGGCTTGAAGGAGAATCGGGGTTTATGAAAGATCCTACGGCAGCCATAATCGGATCACACCTCCACAATATCGATGCCCTTCTTTCTTTAGTTGCCAATAGATCAACGGGTACCCTTGTTAAGAGCGTTTTTCCGACATATACCCCCAAGGAACGTCTTTCTTTTGAGCATGCGACCGACGATATTATCTCTTTTGAGAGGGGGAATCTATTCGAATTGATGACTGGGGCGGTTGCTAATTATAAGGAGATATATCTTAAAAATAAGGCAGCGCAGTTTGGACAGCCTCCACTTTTTCCCGGAGTGAAAAGTAATATTGAAAGAGAGATTGAAGTGATTACCGATCCCCAAACAGGAGAGTCGGAAAAACGCCTCATAGATTCATGGGCAAGTGAATTTATGAAACCGTCCCCTCTTACATGGGAGTTTAGAAATGACGTGATACTGCAAAGAGAAGTAGACATAGTTTTAAACTTGGCAAATGAAGGGTTACAGTTTACGGGGAGGCTTGATAGTATTGTTAGGCTTGAGAGGATGGATAAACTGGTGGTTTCCCAGATTACGGACTTTAAAACCGGTAAAGCTAGGGTGAAAACTGATCTTGAAAAAGAAATTGCCTTGAGGCAAATTCTTATGATGAGGCTTATGGCGGAGTGGTTTACTGCAAGATTTTTGGTGGGGAGAAAGAGTTTGAATATGGAAACCAGCGCTTTCATTTTTAAGAAAAATTTTGGAAATAAGACTGTTGAAAGGCGGCTTGATCAGTTTGCCTATAGGAGGTTTGATAAAAATACTGGAACAATGTCTGTTGAGGTTGCCGATATCAGTGACCAGTCGAGGATTGAGATGGAGAAATGGCTTATGTGGTACGGCGCAATGGTACACAAGTTTGAGCGTGAAGTAAGAAATTTAATTCGCAACAAAACCCAATTTGATATCAGAAATTTGGAATTGGTAAAATGATATGAGAAAAAAATACTTCAAACATAAATTCGGAAATATCCCTCTCCCGGTATTTTTTCCCGATGCCACGCGTGGAGTTATTCGTGCGCTCGATACTACTGACATTGAAAATACCCGCACCCGGGGAATTTTGGTAAATACTTTTCATTTGTGGCAGGAACTAGGGGTAGAGGTATTAAAAAAATTTGGCGGAATTAGAGGGTTTATGAACTACTCGGGAGCCGTAATTTCAGATTCAGGAGGGTTCCAGGTGATGTCGGTTATAAAGTCAGGAAATCTGAAGGGGAAAATAACAGATGAGGGCGTAACTTTTTATCCTGTAAAAAACCGAAGGAAAATATTAACTCCCGAAATATCTATTCAATTCCAGATGGAACTAAAAAGTGACATGGTTGTAGTTTTGGATGATTTTACCGACCCTAAAGTTGATTATAATGAGGCGAAAATTTCCGTTGAAAGAACTCTTCTTTGGGCAAAGCGTTGTAAGAGTGAATTTTTAAAAATTTGTAAAAATAAACACTTGAGTAAAGAAAACAGGCCATATATTTTGGGGGTTGTCCAGGGAGGAAAATTCCAGGATTTAAGGAAGTATTGTACGGAAGAGTTATCTAAAATTGGTTTTGACGGACTCGGGTATGGAGGTTGGCCCATTAACGAAGGCGGTAAATTTGATTACGAATCGGCAAAGACCATTGCTGAAAATTCCGCCAAGGGTGAATTTCTTTACGGATTGGGAATTGGCAAGCCGGAAGACATAGTTGAATGTGTAAAATTAGGTTACAACATCTTTGACTGCGTTTTGCCCACGAGAGATGCAAGACACGGTAGACTATATGTTTACAATGCGGCCTCGATAAAAGAGATTGATGTTACACGGCCAGATTTTTATTCGTTCTTTACTCCCAAAAGGGACAGATATCGTAATGATACTTCTCGGGTAAGTACTGCGTGCGATTGCCTCCTTTGCACCCGTTATTCAAGAGCCTACTTGGCACATTTATTTAAGATTGGAGACTTTACAGCAGGCCGTCTTTCTACAATTCACAATCTCCGTTTTTACTCTGTCTTGATGGAAAAACTTCGAGGGTTGACAAATACACAACTATGAGTTTATACTGGCGCACTTACAAAGTTTTTTAAAAAATGGAAGAAAACACAAACGTACAGTCACAAGAATCACAAGAGTCGTCGGAGCCAAAACAGCAAACTCCTTTTGGTCAGAGTCCGGGCGGAGTTTCATTTCCGACCGTTGGGCAACCTCAAAACTCCGGTGGACCCAAAACCATTCTTATTGTCGGAATATTAATTTTGGTGGCAATCTTGGGATTTGTAGTTTTTAAAAGTGCTACGGGTAAGGACGGGGCATCTCCGGAACCTACAAATTTTGAAAATCAGATAGAGGGTTCGCAGAATTCGGGAATTTCCACACAAACCCCTCAACCCACTTCGACTCCAAAGCCGATAGACAAAAGCAAGGTTTCAATAATCATTCAAAACGGAACGGGAATAACAGGTGAAGCCGCGTATTTACAAACTAAGCTTAAAGATTTGGGGTATTCTAATGTAAAAACCGGAAATGCAAGTACTCAGGATGTCAGTACCACAGCTGTTACATTTTCAAAATCTTTATCTCAAGACGTTGTTACGGAAATTACTCAGGAACTAAACTCAATCTATCAGAAAGTCATAGCTACGACCGCAACTTCGGGAACGACCAATGTTTCAATTGTTACAGGACTTAAGAAGGGTGCTACTGCCAGACCTTCCGCTACCCCCACTCCAAAGTCAAGTGCCTCACCCACAGCTTCTTCGTCAGCCTCCCCAACTCCGACTCCGACTGCAACCTCCTCTATCTGATTGTGATACAATTTTGGTATGGTTCTTCCGGGTACAGTTTTGGGTAAAAGCTTTGATTTAAGTCTGGGAAAGTTTTCTCTGCCGGTTACATATCTTGAGGCGGGAGCGGTCATTTTTCTCCTTTTTCTTCTGATCTTAACCATTGCTCAGGTTCGGAGACATTATGTAAGCTGGTCATTAAAAGGCGGGTTATTCGGGATATTCTTTGGATTCCTTCTTGCTCTTATTTTGGAGGGATTCTTACTTATCGGAGGAAGAACCGCTTTGACTGAGGCTTTGGGTTGGAAAAATGCTCCCAAACCGATCCAGATTGCTCTTGATTCCGGTCGGAGTAAACTTGTTCAAGTTCTTGGTATTCAGAACCAAATACCTACCTCGGTAGCTAAGGAGAATGCGACAGTCCAAAGTACTATTCAAACTCTACAGAGCTTAAACCCCGCCGATATGAAAAAAGTTAAAAACCTTCTTTGCCGGTGAGCCTCGACTTCTAAATTTTGTGCTAAACTCTAAGTTATGGAAGACCTTTTTAAAAGACTTCAAACGTTGAAAGAAGTCATTAATTTGCCTGAGAAAAAGAAAAAAGTAGAAGAACTGGAATTGGAGGTAAGTAAACCTGATCTTTGGAGTGACCCTGAGACAGCCCGGAGAACTACCCAGGAACTTTCTGACATAAAAAAAGAAATAAGAGAATTCGAAGAGATCGAAGAGACAATACTGATTCTTCAGGAAGTTTCTGACAAGGATGAAATTTCAAAAGCAGAAAAGATGTTGGGAAAACTTGAGCTTATAGCTTTTCTTTCCGGTGAGCATGATAACAAAAATGCAATAGTAGGAATACATGCGGGGCAAGGAGGAACGGAGGCTATGGATTGGGCAAATATGCTTTTTCGTTTGTATTCCAGATTTTGCGAAAGACGCGGCTGGCAAGCTCAAACTTTGGAATACACAGCCGGAGAAGAAGCCGGCATAAAAAGTGTTATTTTCAAGGTTTCCGGACACTATGCTTATGGTTATCTTAAAGGTGAAGCCGGGACACACCGCCTAGTCCGTCAGTCTCCCTTTAATGCCGATAAGCTTCGCCAGACCAGCTTTGCGCTAGTTGAAGTAATGCCTGAACTTGAGGATATTGATTTACACGATGTAGAAATTAAAGATACGGATCTTGATTGGCAATTTATTCATGCTGGCGGGCATGGCGGACAAAATGTAAATAAGGTCGCAACAGCAGTCCGGCTTACCCACATACCTACAGGTATTGTCATTACGGCATCTACCGAGCGTTTTCAGGAGCAAAATAGGAAAATTGCACTCGAACTTCTCCGGGGAAAATTATGGCTTAGGCAGCAGGAGATAGAACGCGGAGTTAAAAAAGGATTAAAAGGGGACTACCGGCCGGCTTCCTGGGGAACTCAGATCCGCTCTTACGTACTTCATCCGTATAAAATGGTGAAAGACTTGCGTACCGAAGTCGAAACGGGTAATACTGAAAGAGTACTTGACGGGGAAATTGATGAGTTCATTGACGCGGAGTTAAAAATCAAATAATATGAAGTTAGTGAAAGATTTTGATTTCAAAAAGATGTGGCCGTATATATTTGGATCTTTTGGTGTTGTTATTCTCGGGGTGGGTACTGCCTGGATTCTTTCAACAAAAATCATTAATAAATCCGGTTCCGGTCTGGCGGCACCCGGGACAAAGGTAACTTCAACCGGTGCAGGGGTTTTGGATCCTAAAATCAAATACACCAACGCTACGGGAATTTTGACAGAGGGTGGAATAGGGAACGAAGGAACACACCATCTTGAAAGGGACGGTGGGCCGAGCCAAACAGTTTATTTAACCTCAAGCGCCCTTAATCTCGGCAGCTTCGTGGGTAAAAAGGTGGAAGTATGGGGTGAGACGCTTGCTTCAAAGAAAGCCGGCTGGCTAATGGACGTAGCCAAGATACAAGTGGTTCAGTAAAAAAGAACCGATGGTCAAATTTAAGGATGTTACAAAAAGATTTGGTTCAGTTATGGCGCTTAATGACGTCTCGTTTACGGTTGACAAGGGTGAGTTCGTTTTTATTACCGGTCCTTCAGGAAGCGGTAAAACAACAATTTTAAAGCTGATTTTGGGCGAAATTATGCCCAGCTCCGGAGAGGTGACTGTTGACGGAACCAATCTTCACTCCTCTAAATCTCCTGACATTCCTCTCTTTAGACAAAAAATAGGCACAGTTTTTCAGGATTTTAAAGTTTTACCCGAAAGAACTGTTACGGAAAATGTTGAAGTTGCACTTGCCGTAATCGGATTACCGGAGACCCAGTGGAATGAACGTGTAAAACACGTTTTGAATTTGGCAGGCTTAGGTAAACAGGCCAACCTTTTTCCTGCTCAACTTTCGGGTGGAGAACTTCAGAGGACTTCCCTGGCCCGTGCGCTTGCCGTTAATCCAAAACTACTCCTTGCTGACGAGCCTACAGGGAATCTTGATTGGGAAACATCCGATTCTATAATGAAGCTGTTCGAAAAAATAAACAGCGAAGGAAAAACCATAATTATGGCAACCCACAATCTTGATGTCATTAAAAAATACAAGAAAAGAATAATACACCTTGTAGATGGTAAAGTTTCCAAGGCTTGAGCAGCCTTGGCTTTGGCCTTAAGGCAAACTTTGGCTCTAAATTCAATTCATCCCCTCGCAAAAGCTCGGGGTTTTCTTGAAGTTATAGTAAAATAAATAAATGAACATTCATTTTAAAACAGCCCTCGGTTATGTAAGGCGTTCTCCTTTCCAGGCGCTTGCGGCAACTTTTGTTCTGACATTAACTTTTTTTGTGGCAACCTTGGTTTCGGTTTTGGGCTATTCTTCGTCAATGCTTCTCAAGTACTTTGAAACCAGGCCTCAAGTCATTACATTTTTAAAAGATAACGTTCCGGTTGACCAGATTGCGGCATTGCAGCACAAACTTGAGGCTGATTCCCGGGTTCGTGAGGTTAAATACGTCAGTAAAGAAGAAGCACTTTCAATATATAAAAACGCAACCAGCGATAACCCGCTTCTTGGACAACTGGTTAGTCCGTCAATTTTTCCTGCCAGTTTAGAATTTTCCGTCAAAGACCTTTCTTTTGCCCAAGATATTATCGACGAAGTGAAAGCAGAGAAGGTGGTCGATTCGGTGGGTTTTACTGCAGCTCTCGGGGGCGAATCTAGCCTGAAGGACGTCGTAAGCAGGCTTCGTACTGTCACGACGTATGTTCGGATCGGTGGAGGCGTATTTGTAGGCATGTTGGCTCTTACATCATTTGTGGTGCTTCTGATAATTATTAGTATGAGAATGGTAGTGAGGCGTGAGGAGGTTGAGATTCTGAACCTGATTGGGGCAACCCCGGGGTTTATCCGCAGCCCGATAGTTATCGAAGCTCTTTTTTACGCCCTTTTTGGAGCGTTTTTGGGCTGGATGCTGGCGTTTATAGGTGTTTTGTATTTATCTCCCTCGGCTGTTGCTTATTTTGGAGAAATTCCGGTTCTTCCCCGAGATACTGCCTCTCTTTTTGGTCTCTTTGGAATTATTTTAGGGGTTGAGCTTGTTGCGGGGATAATCCTCGCGGTTGGTGGAAGTTTATTTGCGGTTGCCAGAGTTAAGAAAAATAGAT
>CAZCNT010000020.1:0-13814 GCA_964500695.1 uncultured Gammaproteobacteria bacterium
GAGGCGAGGCCATCAGGCCGAGCCGGAGCTGTCCGATTGAAGTTTGAAATAGGTTCGAACTTTTCGGTATGTTTCGACAAGTTTGGTAATTCCGATGATTCGGGGGTAGTGGGGTATGGTTCAATGGTAAGCGAAGCTTGGCCATTGAACTTAATTAATAATGCGGGTATGGTTCAATGGTAGAATAAGCAAAGCTTGCCACTCTGCTGAGTGGTAGGAGCTTTTCAGAAACGAAGTTTGTTGCGGGATTAGTTAATCGGCTTAACAACAGCTTTCCAAGCTGTGAAGAGGGGTTCGACTCCCCTATCCCGCTCACAAAAGGAGTGTGACAAGCGAGCGCCGGAGGCGCGAATTCCCGAAAGTTCCAAAAAAGCCGTATCAAAGCCCTTTTTATAGTCTGCGGAAAGACGCCGATCAGTTAAAAAGAAGTTCGAGCCGATGTTTTTTGCGAAAGATGCAATCTCTTCGCAATTATTTTTTGCGCGCGCCACTTTTTGGCTATCTTTCGCCACATTCAGAAATTCCTTCATAGGTTCGAGCCAAACAGAACCATCGGTTCTAATTTGGCCGATTTTCTCCTGGAGTTTCAGTTTCCTTTCAAACAATTCATTTTTCTTTGCCTTATATGTTTCACCGTCCAAAGTTCCGTCCAAAAATGCGTCAAGAAGAGTGTTTAGTTTAAGATCGACAGATTCTGAGTCTTTTTCAAGTTTAATAGTATTTGCTTCACGATTTTGCTTATCTATAAACTCATATTTCTCGATTAAATTCTCCCATTTGGGAAGCCAACCCACAGGAATTGCTACATCTAACACAATTTTCCTAAGTTGAGAATCAACTTCTTCCTGCCTAATAAACCTTTGGGTACAAGGCTTTAATTTTTTAGTACAGCGATAGTAGGTATATTTACCTTCATTGTGGGTTCGCTTGTAATACTTAGTTTTATACTCTGCTGTGATTGAGGCACCGCATTCACCACATTTCATCATTCTTAAAAAAGGAAAATTGTGTGTCTTGAAAGATTTTCTGGTATTTTGCTCAAGTTGCTTTTGGACATTATCAAAAAGCGCTTTTGAAATGAAAGTTTTATGAGTACCTTGATGAAGTTCTCCGTTAAAATAGAAAAGACCGATGTAAAACTTATCGGTTAAGATTCTTTCAACAGTTGTGAGACTTAAAACACCACCACGTCTTTTCTCAATTCCATTAACGAACAAAAACTTAGCAATTTCAGTTTGACTGCCCCCGTCTGCATATTTCTCAAAAGCCTTTTTGATAACTTTACTTTTAACCGGATCGATCTCATGGAAACATTCCTTATCGTTGTATAAATATCCTTTTCTAGGTCGGGAAGGAAGAACACCTTTCTTAAGTAAAGTTCTTTGACCACGCTTTACATTCTCACTGAGATTATCAACGTAATACTTGCTCTGGCCAAAAGCAATATTGAGTACAAATTTTCCCTGAGGTGAATTCTCAAACCAAAATGAGGGAAATTTTAGATCAATTAGCTTCCCTGTGTCTAATAGATAGATTATCTTTCCACCATCTATACTATTTCTGGCTAATCTATCCGGGTGCCAACTAATTATTCCTTGTGCTTCACCACTTTCAATTCGCTTTAGTACATCATTAAAGTATGGTCTACCGGGAGATTTGGCGGTTCTAGCTTCCGTAACAATATCTAAAATTTCCAAGTTTTGGCGTGAAGCAAACTCCTTTAATTCGTCAATTTGGGATTCAATAGAAAGAATCTGGCGATCACTTTCATCTGTACTTTTACGGCAGTATCCAATGTATTTCATAAGGCAGTTAAATAAATTTTTGCGTTTTCGTGTTTGTTCTTTTTAATCCGACATCTTTCCGCAGAATATAAAAAGGGCTTTGATACGGCTTTTTTGGAACTTTCGGGAATTCGCGCCTCCGGCGCTCGCTTGTCACACTCCTTTTGTGAGCTGATCTTTGAAAAAGTTAGAACTCGTTTTTGCGAACTCTGACTGCGTCGCTCCGGCTCGGCCTTTGGCTGAGACTCCGCAAACATCGGCTCGAACATTCCCTTTGTGTTCAAATTCGAAAACGCAAAAATTTTTTAATTTATTTCCTTCTCTGGCTTATCCGATTTCTTTTTTAGAACCTCTCTCGGCTTTGAAGAACCGTCTGACGGCGCAACCACTCCTTTTGATTCCAGCATATCCATAAGTCTAGCGGCTCTGGCATAACCGATCATCAATCTACGTTGTAACAAACTAGCAGAGGCTCTGTCATATTGAACTACCACTTTTTCTGCTTCCTCCAAAAGATCGTCTTCACCGAGCGGTTCAATAAAATCATCTGCTGTGGGCATACTCTCAATAAAACTTTCCACTCTTCTCAATCTTATTTTCAAACCAACAATTTCGGTTTCAAGTTGTTCTAAAGTTTTGGGGGTTTTTGGTTCGTCTGCCATCTTTTTATATTACCACTTCAGTGCAAATTATGTGGTGTTATAATGTGGCAAATGCGCAAGCTTATAGTTCTTTTAGGAGTAATTGGTATTCTTGTATTAACTTTTTTATTCTTCAAAAATAAGTACAGTGAGAAAATTAAAACTGATCCTGAAAAATCACTTTCCGCTTTAACTACAATTGATCTTTCACCAAACTGCAAACTGTATGTAGTAATAAATTCTGATAGTGTTTGGTTTGAACCCTTTGAAAATGTTTGTAGTGGTGCAAAATCTTTAAGTATTGAAAAGAAAGATTTTCCAAATTTATTTAAGCAAGGTGTTGGAAATGGAAGTTTTATTTCGGCAGAAAAAGCATCCGATATAAATACATCTATAGTTGTTTCAAACAATCAACCTGATCACGGCGGATATTTACCCGTATATCAACTAATAATAAATCCTAAAACTGGTGAGATAAAGGAATATAAAACTGAAGTTAAAGCATTTATACCTGAAGTTCCCACTAAAATTACAAAAGGCAATTGTTGGACAACTTCACTTGCTTCACCGCTGAATGACAAAGCATGGAGATGTATGACTGAACATTTTATTTACGACCCTTGCTTCGAAACTGAAACAGGCAAGATTGTATGTGATTCATACCCAGATGATACCAGTAAGGCATTTACTGTTGATCTTGAGGAACCGCTACCTGAAAGAGCTACTGATTCAGGAGGTTGGAGATATTATTCAAAAGAAACTCCAAACAATGAAGATGACTTTTGGGTTTTGGAATTAGAAAATGGCTATAAATGCTATGCAATGACGGGAACACTGCCATTTGTTAATAATCAAACGTTTTATTATGGCTGTGTTGGAGATGGCGAAGCTAAGTACGCAGGTCAAGTTCAAACCTCGACACCTGTTTTTACTACCACTATAGTTTCTGAAAAAGTAGGTTATCAAGAAAAAGTTGATTGGAGCAAATTTCAAGATATGAAGATAGTAAAAGTTTGGAAGTAATCTTAAAACGGTATTGTATCGTCTGTACTTGCGGTTTCAGTATGGGTTAAAGTATCTCCCAAATGTCTGTATTTACACCACTCGCAATCAGGATTCTCTGGTGGCATTGGCCCTTCCAATAAATCATTCACACCCTGAATAAATTTCATAAATGCATCACCATCAACAGGAACCTCAAGCCATTTGGGCGGAAAGGTGAGCGATGCACTTCCTTTCGCAAACGAAACTGTGTCAGGATAAAACATAAGAAGTCCCGCACGCGTAATCTTTTTTGGTTCTCCCTCAGCTGGATGTTCAAATGCATATGCGTATGTCCATAATTGAGACTGATACTTTGCGATTTTTTCATCGTTTGGCGCGCTAAGCTTTAAGTCCACGATCATATATGTGCCATCTTCCAAGCGAACAAGTAAGTCATATCTGCCTCCCACATACACATTAGTATCCGGGACGAGTGCAGACTTCACAAACCCCTCCTGGCTCTCCACAATTCCCGCTGGGAGCTTGTCAGAAAGTTTACGCAAGTCCTTACCAACCATGTTGCCCTGTAATCGAGAATTTATGGCTCCAAAAATAGCAGGGAAAATCCCTTGGGGCCTCCCAATTCCTTTTTTTATTTTGAGGTAGTAACAAAGTTTGCATTCTTCATATAAATATGCAAAATCTGATGGTGAAAGTTTATACATTTGAAGCAATTATACTACTTTACTTTGTAGCTATAAGTATTATATTCAAATCGAAGATCTTTAAAAAGCTGGCGAGGATAACCTCCCGGGCTAATTTTTGGGTATCAGCCTAGCTCAGCCTCCTCCTTGAGAGCATCTAATTGGTGTTTTCAGGGGGGAGCTGCAGCTAGCTTCCTAAAAAAATAGAAAGGGGGTGATTAAAATGCCAAGATTCATAATTTATTTGGATCGAGCAGGCCTTTATCGGTGGCGACTAGTAGCCGGAAACGGTGAAATAGTTGCTACAAGCGAAGCTTACGTCACGCATGCAAATGCGCAACGCTCAGCCGAGCGCGTTAGAGTTCTTGCTTTCACAGCAACTATTGAGGGTTAAACCTTAATAGTCAACCTCGTCGGCTTTTTGCAGATCTTCAAAAAATTAATCTTTATCATTTTTAATATTTTTTTCTTCAAGAAGGCTTGGTTGAATTTCTTGAACCTCATAAATATCTATCGATGAAACCCTAAGGTTTTCATCTAAGTGAGCAATGCACCTAACTTTTACTAAACCATTATATATAAAGTATTTATAGAAATTTTCAGGTTTTTCGATCGCGAACTGATATGAAACTCGAGTTCCATCAGTTAAATTAAGAAATCCTTTATTTGTTGATTTTGTCAAAGAGTTAAATTTACCGTTCAGCCAAACTTCTTTGGTTTGAGTAGCATCTACAATTGTAGTATCAAAATAAGGCTTTTCGGAAACTGAGATATCTTGAGAAACGGTTTTACCATCGTATTTTGCGATTATTTCTGTCTTATCTATCCTGTCCTTTTCTAAAGGTTTTACCAACTTAGCTAAGTCAGAATCTATTAATTTATCTTTAAACAAATTAAACACTTCAAGCGGGAATTCTAAATCTATATTTTGAGAATTTGTTATTATAATTGAATTTGTAGCACTAATCTTCTCAGTATAGGGTTTATCCTCCACATGCTTTTTCATTTTTATGACTTCTAGAATAAGCATCACTATTGCAGCTCCTCCAGCCGTCACTGCGCCTAATGCTTGTAATTGTTGTGCATTTTCGCCAATAGCTTTCCATACTTCTAACAATATATCCAGCGATCCTTTTTGGATTCCGGTAATTCGAAGCTTGTGTTGATAATCAAGCTCTTTAAGTAATGATATTTTGCCGTAGGCACTAGCAAAACCTTGGAGTGCAGGAATAAAATCTTCAACAGACATGGTCCCGTCATCGACCTCTTTTCCTTTATACCGGAGTGTTATTTGAATATCGTCTTTCAACATAATTAGATTATCGTTTTACTGGATAGAATACAAGATTATAATTTTGAACTTGGAAACATATTCCTTTCCAAGTTTATTCTGTGAAAAGGACAAAGTCAATGATTTTCCACAATTTCAATTTCTTCAGTTGTCAAATCGTAAAGTTTACAAATCGTTTGGTCGGTTTATTTTTCATTTGAATAAGTCTTCTAAAAATTCACTAATTTTTGTCTTTGATTTTGTTTCAATTGATTTTTTGACAACAACTTCTTCTTTATCCTCAAACAAAGACAATGTTGCCGTTTTAGGTTCTTCCATGGGTACTACCTTAATATCAATTATAGGAATTTCTTTTAACTTATTGTTCTCTTGCCATTCTCGCCATTGCTCAAATACAATATTTAGTTCAGACTCTAACCAATCTTCGATTGAACCACCCTTGAATTCAGGTTCATTAACTGAAGCCAAAAAAACCGGATAATCCAGCTCGTTTAAATCCAATTCACCGATAATATTTTCTTTATTAACCTCATTTGTCTTTTCCAATAAAACAATAGACATTTTTTGGCTTGATACTTGTGACCCCCTTTGTTGTTGCTTAACATTCGTTCCTTTCTTAAAAACGCCCCTCGGCAAGCTAACAATCGCTTTTACTTTACAGTGTTTCGAAATATATTTTCTTAATATTTCATCTTGAGAATTAGAGAAAAAACCTTCTGGGAGAACTAAACAAATTTTACCTCCAGTCATTGCACTTGTAACTGCTTGTTGAATAGATAAATTGTATTCAGAAAGATTGTCATCAAGCTTTCCGTTGTTGTCGAGATCTCTATTCAAACTTTCACCAATCTTTACCAAATCCCCATGCACATATTTATTACCGCCAGCAGGATTTCCAATAACTAAATCCCAACTGTTCCCCTGATAGAAAAGCCCATTATCTTTTTTAACTGGTAATGTATCTATGGATTCAAATCCAGTTTTTGAAAAATAGATAGCCAGATAAGTTTTGGCAATAATGTATGGTAATTCATCAATATCAACCCCTCTGATATTTTCAAGTTCTACACCTCTGTCGATAACAGCAGCCAAGAAACCGCCACTTCCGCATTCAAAATCTAAAACTCTTGTTTCTGGATTAAGACTATCAGCTAAATTTAACATGAAAGCTATGACACACTGCTCTGTTAGATATTGGTTAAGATTGGTACCTTGAAATGAACGAAGAATATATGACCGGAATTCTTTAGCGTTTTCTGGTCCTAAAGAATTTGCCCAATCAAACTTTTCATAAACATGTCTTATTTGAGTTTGTCGATCTTTATGATTTTCCAAATCAACATATGGCCTATGGCCAGTAAAATCCTTGCCATACTGAAGAAAAGATAATAATTGCAAACCAACATTCTTAACAACGTCAGGGGTAATTTTGTCCTCAAATTTAAAAATTGGACCCAATTCATTTAGAATCTCTTTGCGGAAAACATCTGGGGTAAATATCTCTCTCTTTTCTATTTTTTTTAGTCCATATTCTTCTAATAATTCAGTGAAGGTAATCGGGATTTCCAGTTTTTCAGCCCAATCCTTGAAATTATTCTTTTCAATTTCAAATCTATGGGCAAAGAAAAAATAATTTTTTCCAACCGTTACTGCAAAGAAACGAGGTTTAATACCATCTCTTGAATACTCATCGACTGGATAATTTCGAATATAAGACAAGGCTTGGTTAATGGCATCTTCTAAGTTTCCACTTCTTTTCGCCTCAATGAGAAACACTGGAACACCATCGTGATAATAGACGACATCGGGTTTTTTTATACCACTCCCAATACGCACCGGTATAGATTGTATCCTTGTATTCTTCTCATCTTCCGGAAGAGGATATCCTAGTTGTGAGGCAAAAATTGGTAATACATCTTGTATTACATACTCTATTTCTTGCTTTTGATTATCAACCATATATTTTGCAAATTCATACTAAATTACATCACTTCGCTCACCCCTAATAACTTCTTCAGTTTTGACTATCAGATCTCTCAACATTTTCTCCGCAATTACAATTTTCTCTTTATAATCACCAACATTACCCTCTTGTTTCGCTTCCATCGCTTCGTTGTGCATATTTGTCACATTGGCATATTCAGAATGAATGGATTTTTTTACTTTTTCATCGAATTCAGGAACCAATAGGTATTTAATCTCTTCATTGCTTAGACTATTAAATGCAACTCCAGTCTTGTATTTATTAAATTGAGCTTGACCATAATTTGTCTTAAAAAATACATCTAATACATAGGGGTCGTAAAAATCTTTTACCCTTAGAATAAAAATATTTCCAACTATTGCTTTTATTGAAGGTGTGTGGCATATTACCAAACTCTTGCCAGTTGGACCCATACCAAAACCACCAAGAAGCACATCATCTTTTACTGGTCTGGCCCTTTTCATTCTTTCGAAAGCATTTTCTGAACACCTGGGAATTTGACTTATATCGTAACCGGTAAATAAAAAGCCTGCTGGCGAATAGTATTCTACTGGTAAATTTGAAGCCTCTTTTTCACCCTTAGAAGCTCGAACGTGGTCTGTTGAGATTAACCAGTTATCATTGTGTGTATATTCATATAAGTATTTTTTTTGAACCACTCTTGATCTGAAATCTTGAATAATGTTGTCCCATTTTGGATGCCAATAATTTACATCAAGTCTACTAAAAGGCTTTTCTTCGAGCATATTTTTAAGTGATCTGTCAACCCTAATCATGACTGCCTCTTTGCCAGTCTGGTCCTTGGTTATTTGGACTAAATTTGATTTGTTCATATGGTCTCCACTCGAATTATATAATTTCTTGTACGATTTTACGATCAGATCAAAATTGTACTTCTTTATTGTCTCAATTGAGGCTAAATAAACTTTATAATCTTGTCCTAGTTTGTTTTTTTCCTTTAGCTTCCTTAAAAAAAGGATACTTGTCTTAGCGTTCGTTCCTGCGTCTTTGAAAGTCTCTCTCGGCAATGAAATAATTGCTTCTACTATAACTTTGTCGGAGAGAAACTCTCTAACATAATGAGAATTTGAGCTTGTCAATATTCCGTCGGGAATTATTATTGCTATCCAACCACCAGGTTTTGCTAACTGAATAAATCTGTCCAAAAACAATATTTCAATTGGTATAGATTCAATTTCTTTTGGGTCCGGTATTCGACTTCCACCACCCCAAGGCATAGAGCCCCAACTAAAATCACCCCATAAGGGTGACTGATTATTTTCATTTCCAACTTTCCTTTTTTTATATCCAAGTACTTCAAACTTTTTTAAGTGTTCAAGTATTTCGATAACCTCTTTAGTATCCTTGCCCTTAAGAGATGAAAAACCCATACCCCCAAATGGTGGATTGCCAACTACAGCGTCAAATTCCTTCAAGCCACCGATTTTATAACTAAATACTTTTTCAGGAAGTTCTAGCAAACCATCTTGTTGATGAAAATGATTCAACATCTTGTCTTTCTTTCCTTTAAATAAATCGTGAAGTATAGATATCTTTTCCCATTTATTAACTACATCGCCGTCTAAATCAATCCCGAAAACATAGGGTGTTTTCTCTGTTGGATGATAACCAGTAAAGCCGCTTGTTATTGCGGTTTTTAAAAACACACCCTCTCCACAAGCGGGGTCTATTACTGATGGAAAGTGGGCATGGGGTTTTCTTGATTGCCATCTTTTTAATTTCTCATCCTCTTTGTCTTTCCAAATTTTCAAAATTTGGAAAATAAAATTTACCACCTCTTGAGGAGTATAAAATATCCCTAAATTTTGTTTTCTTTTCTTGTCTTGAGTTTTAGTCATTACTAGATAATTTTAAAGTGTGTTATCGCTACTAATTCCTCATTAATTATTGGTTCTAACTTTTTCCATAGTTCATCTAACTCTTTTTTCCTAAGCACTGAGGCTTCCTGTTTTAACTTAAGTTGTTCAATTTGTAATTTATCAGTTAAGACTGCTATATCTTGAAGTCTTTTTTGCAACTTTCGTCTTTCTTCTAAATCAGCGGAGTTGTCTCTTTTTCGGTTTACTTCAGACTTTTCATTTTCAAGCTTTCGCAGTTTATCCTCAACTCGTAAAGGAAAAACATCATAATATCTATTTATTCTATCTGTTTCTCTGTCAAACAGACGCTCATTTCTTTTTTGATATTTTTCGAGTACTGGTTTTTTCCAATTGTTCCAAACTGATATAAACTCATCCTTTTTGATTGGAGACGAATCAAAGCTGTTGTGATTATCTACGGCCTCTACTGTTAATAACTCTTCGGAAATAGCAAAGTCTATACTTTTGTAGTCTTTGCCACTTTTAATAAATGCAAATGGAACAAGAACTTCTTCGGTCTCAACACCGGTTATTGCCAGTTTCCACAAATACATAAAGCCTTCATCTCCAAGAGAATCTTCCAGTTGAGATATTTTCTTCGGATGTTTACTCAAAGAAAAAGACATAGAAGGTATGGGTTTCGTTTGTAAAACTAATGAACTATCTAGAACACCCTTTATCACAGGGTGATCCTTGTATACACGAGATATTTTGCCTGTTTCCTCACCCTTAAGTTCTCTAAAAGCAATTGGAAAATCAAACCCATCAATAGTAAAAACGGCCTCATCATTTGTGGTTTTTAGTTTAGAACCTAGGCATAATTTACAAAGTTTAAGCAAGTCGTTATCAAAATCTGAGATAACTCTTTTAGTTTCATAGGCTGTTTGTTTAAATAAGTTGGCTACAGATTGGTCAGTATTTTCCAAAAGAAGTTTGCGATACCCTAAAGTAGTAGTAGAAATTGTCTCCTTCAGCTTGTCCTGAAGTTCAGTGAAAGCTTTATCGTACTCTTCCGGAGTCTTACAGTTTTGATATATGTCTAAAATTTTCTTCTCAAAATCTAGGCCTGATTCAAGGGCACCGAGAATTTCATCCGAACTCCCAAAAAGACCGTCAAATAAGTTTAATTTTTCCTGAAGCAATTCTAAAACTCGCTTATCAGCATAGTTTTTTGTATTTAGAAAATTAGCAACCACTACTTGATGTTTTTGTCCGTAACGATGACATCGGCCGATCCTTTGCTCAACTCGTTGTGGGTTCCAGGGCAAATCATAATTAATAACCATATTGCAAAATTGAAGATTAAGCCCCTCAGCACCCGCCTCCGTAGTTAAAAGAACATTGGTATTTTCCCTAAAGTCGTTAATCAAAGCCTGTCGCATATTGGCTGAGGATGAACCAACACTTGCAGCTTCAGGAAATTCTTTTCTCCAGGCTTCAAACGCTTTTCTTGCTTCAGGAGAATTATTAGACCCATTAAATTGAGTATATGTAATACCGGCATCTCGTAAAAGCCCTGCCAAATATTCTTGTGTTCTGGTTGATTCGGTAAAGACAACTGCCTTTTCTGGCCATTTTTTGGATTTTGCTTGGGTAAATAAGGCAAGTAAAGAATGAATTAATTTCCCTCCTTTAGTATTTTGAGTAATACTTATCGCTAAAGCATAATATTCTTCCAATTCCTTCAGTTCTTTTTCTATAAATTCATCTGTGTATTTTTTGTCTACTCTAAGTTTTTCTTTTTTAGTATTCTGTTCAATATCTTCAAGTTCTGAATCTTCTAACTCTTCGTCCAAGCCTTCATCTATAACTGGTTCTGGATTAGACTGTTTGCTAGACTCTTGTTTTCTAATTTCAAGTTCGCTTTTTAAGTTTTCTATTAATTTCTTCAAAGTTCCTGCAATTGCAAACGAGGAACTAGCTAATAGTTTTCTATATACCAAAACCATAAGATTTCTTTGGGTAGCCGCTATTGCTGCCAAATCGGGTCTTTGAAGATAGGCCGACACTTTTTCGTAAAGCGCAACTTCGTCGTCAGCGGGGGTAAAGTCGAAGGTCGTCGATGTTCTATCTGTAAATGGCACATATTCCAATACCTGCTTCCTTAAAGTTCGGGTTATTACACCTGATATCGAAAATGTGTCATCTTTTTCCTCTCCTTTTATTAAATTTCGTAATTCTTCAAGGCGAATTTTGGATAATTCGGATTTCTCTTTGATTGGTTCAGCGTATCTTGTCTTAAAGCTATATGGTGTACCGAGAAGCTTATCATCTATAAAACTGGCAATTCCATAAAGTTCTTCGATGTTGTTTTGGAGTGGGGTGGCTGTCAAAAGTACTTTTGGTTTATCTTTAATAACCTCTCTTATTTCATAGGCCATTTTTGATGCATCACGCCCACGATAAACTCTACGAAACCGATGCGCCTCATCAATGATAACAACATTCCAAGGCTGTTTTTTAACTAATTGTAAATGAGAATAAATAAATTGATACGAAACAATAAATATTCCTTCATACGTTAACGGTGTTTTTTCACCACTACTAACTTTTTCAACGAAAGACGGACCATCCCAAACTTCTGATTCCAAACCAAATTTCGTCAATAATTCATCTTGCCATTGTTTTCGAAGTGATGCTGGACTTGCAATCAATATTCTTTTCTTCCCCTCAGCCCATAATTGAGCAATAATTATTCCAGCTTCAATTGTTTTTCCTAAACCCACTTCGTCAGCTAAGATAGCACCACGAGATAACGGACTGTTAAAAGCGTATAACGCAGCGTGTATCTGATGGGGGTTGAGGTCAATTGTTGATTTTGCTAAAACCGAAGAAAGACGACTAATATTTCCAGCCATCTTTTGAGAACTAATTTTTTCTGCTAAGTATCTTTTTATGAAATCTGTCATTCAGGCTAATTTTACCACTTTTTTGATCGTATGGCTTGGTTCACTATTGTACAAAAGCGAAGTGTTTAGGCGTATTATATGCTTGTGCAGATACTTAAGAAAAACATGCTTGGTGCAGATGTCGATATTGAATTTGATATTTTAGGTTCTATCTTTAAAACATGGCAAAAGGTTTATGAATTTAGACTTAGGTGGATTTGGCGAAAGGACATTTACCTCAAGAGTAGACTGAGTTTTGACTTTTTAAAATATGCCTTGAAGCATCTGCCAAATGGATCGTTTGTAATTTTTGATTTCGATACAACTGACCAAAAGTTTGTGCAATTTGCGAATCTTGGCGGAAACATACTTATGAATATTCCCGTGTGGTTTACAAACGAGTTTTACAACCGAAAGTTGGAGTTGAAAAATATATTATCTGATTCAGGTATTAAAAAGGCGTCTATCACAGAAGAAAAGTACGGAAAGGATAAACTTGATATAAAAGTGTCTTTTGGAAATCACCATATTAAGGCCGCCGAAGTTGCATTATTAATCTGTAAAGAGATATTTGGTATTAATGAACCATGCGTTTTTGACTATAAAACACACAACTTAGCACGAAAATAAAAAGGTGATATAGTTAGGTATGGCGAAAGTTGCATTAGGTAAAGACCAAAAACTTCTGGTTGATTCGTTTTATAAAGTACGAACAAAGAAAGATTTGGCTTTATTTATACAAGACCTATTTACGGATGAAGAAACATTGGACTTTGCACAAAGGGTTAAGATTGCAAACTACATTCTGGCTGATAAAACATATGATGAGATTGAAAAACTGATTCCTGTTAGTTCCTCAACAATTTCTAAGATAGGACAAGTAATCAAATTCGGTAAGGGTGGTTTTAAGTTAATAAAAACTTCTAAGAAGAGTAAGTAGTTTAGTTTGTTTTTTGTGCAGGCTTCAATTTGAAAACACTATCTCCATCAAAACCTTTTTTCATTGCATCCAGATCGCTAACTATCAGAGGACCAGCTCCTCCAAATTTTGATATATACAAATCGTCCCCTAAATAAATTGCAAAATGATTAAACATATTGGGTTTGTCTTTATCTTCGATAATTACTGTTTCTCCAGGATTTATATTTCCATCAAATTCTGATTGAATCCAATTCGATGGGTTGTAGTTAGGAGACTCGTATTGAATTCCGTTTGCTGCATGTGCAAAAGAAGCACAATCGAAATGGCCTGTTATGTTGTTCTTGTTTGCTAGATAGTTAGCCATATTTTGAAGCATGTCTTCTGGCAACTCTACATCTTTTTCTTCATCTTTTTCTCTTAATGTAATAGAAATTGCTCTTGTTTGAGATAAATCTTTAAGTTTATAGTAGTCGTACCCCCCCCTGTTCGAATCTCCTCTTAAAATACTAATACCTTTAATCTCGAAATTATGTTTGTTGCTACTATTTTGAGCATTTAAGTCGGTATCTTTCTCGATTATTAATTTTGTAATTCTCGGTTGCTCAAAGTTTGTGGCTCCTGTTTCGTTTACTTCCATGTTAGTTAATATTCTAATTATATTTGTGAAAATTACAATTACGACGTAATCTGACACCACATATGCAACAAGATTAAACTGTTGTATATGAGGGTAAAA
>CAZCNT010000021.1:0-11838 GCA_964500695.1 uncultured Gammaproteobacteria bacterium
TGAAAAGCTTCTTTTCCATCTGTTAGAGTATTGTCAGAATGCCACAAACAGGTGTCTGGTGTCAAGCTTTGGAGCTTGAGCGGGCGATGGGAATTGGACCCACTGTCTCTTCCTTGGCAAGGAAGCGTTTTACCGGTAAACTACGCCCGCTTTTCAAATCTTTCTACAGCGTTAATGGTACAACAAATGAGGCCAAAACTCCAGAGTTACAGTATCAGCGGCCTGCTAGTCACTTAGATCTTTTTAGAAAGGGGAACAAAGATTTTCCGGAAGCTAATGTATCATGGGCTATTTGTAAAGCTAGTTGCAGAGCCTCCTTATCGCCTTGGTTAATTTTTTCAAGCAGAGGAGCATATAAATCCGATACTACGGGACAAAATGGATTTTCTGACAGCTCTTTTTGTATGGCCTGGTGTATTAAGGTTAAATCCCTTTCAATTGTCATAATCAGTGCCGAGAGTATAAGCTAAACATCACCTCAGACATAGGAAACTGTGTGCCGAGTCTCAGAGTCGAACTGAAATATGACGCTCTTCAGGCGCCCGCCTTGACCACCTTGGCTAACTCGGCTTGATATTTTTAAGTGGTCGCTGAGGGATTCGAACCCCCGACCTTCTCGATGTAAACGAGACGCTCTAACCAACTGAGCCAAGCGACCTTTAAACCAAATGTCTATTTCTAAATGCAAATCCTGACCCGGATTTTAAGTATTTTTCGAATAAAACCGCTTTTGTTTTACTTTCAAAACCTAAGTAGGTAACTAGTTTCAAAGGCAGAAAATTACTTGTGGTTCTTTCCTGACCTTTAATATGTTCAGACATACGTCTCTTTAGGTTGTCAGATCGACCAATATAATAATCTCCGTTAGATAATTTTAAAATATAAACGTAATAATACTTCATTGCCCTACTTCGCCAAGGCTTCGTACGGCCACTTCAATCTACATGATGCTATGCACCACGTAGCTTTAGCGAAGTGGTGCGCGGGACAGGAGTCGAACCTGCACACCTTTCGATACATGTTCCTTAAACATGCGCGTATACCATTCCGCCACCCGCGCTTAAAAATGTCAAAATGCTTCGGTGCAGAAGAGAGGAATCGTGTGCAAAAATATTTCCCGAGCACTTCGAATCCGATCTATTGCACGAATGTTAATGAGTGCAGAAGAGAGGAATCGTGTGCAAAAATATTTCCCGAGCACTTCGAATCCGATCTATTGCACGAATGTTAATGAGTGCAGAAGAGAGGAATCGAACCTCCACGGACGTTTTAAGTCCACACGGCCCTGAACCGTGCGCGTCTACCAATTCCGCCACTCCTGCGATTAGATCAAACCAATCTGACTCTGTTAAAGCACACTCGAGTGACATTATAACTTAATTTAGGTGTTATTCCTAAAACTATCTGGCCATTATTAGGGATACAAAGTACTCATTTGATCCTTCGCTGATGCCTAGGCAACCTTTGGTGTAGTAGGTATCTAATTCATTCTTGTGCGGTTTGCTATTTATCCATGCATTAAAAATTTCACTTGAACTATTGAAACCTCTGGCTAAATTTTCGCCCATTTGGGTACAACCCGGGCAGTATTTAATGTAAAGCAGATCCGAATTATTGATAAAACCATTATGAGACCAGTTGATTGTTACTTCATTTGCCCTTCTTTGAGCAAGATTGCATAAAACACTATCCGTTGACAAGGTTCCGAGTCCTTTCTTCTTACGATAGTCCAGAATCAATCCCCAAAGTGTGTCGTGTACCGACGAAACAGTATCTCTTTTTGCAAGAAGTTCTTTTTCCCAATTCAGTCTACCCTGCTTAAGTCCTGTCAAATAGATGTATTTATAGAACGTTATTGCAAAAATAACACACACAACGCCAAAAATAACCATTACCATCCTAGTTGGAAATTTAGCGTTCTTTTGCAACAAACTTTTCCTACTGATTTTTCTTTTACCGTTGCGTGCCATAACATACCCATCTTCCTATTGTGCCCTTGGAGGGAATCGAACCTTCATCTCCTCCTTAGAAGGGAGATGCTCTATCCATTGAGCTACAAGGGCTTAATCCATATTTTACCATTCTCTAGAGGAATGGCCAAGCTTGCCTTACCATTTTCGAAGGAAATGGCCAAGCTTGCCTTACCATTTCGTCATGAAATGGCCAAGGTATCCTTATCAAATCTTTGCTAAAATGGATATGAATGCATAAAAGGTTGTTTATTTTCTTAGTTTCATCCTTGTTATTTTTATTTAGTGTTAAGGTCTCTTTGGCGATAGTTGATCCCACATCTGCCTCCAATAATAAATTTGGGATTCATATTTTTAGCGAAAAAGATCTTGAAAATGCAAAGTCGCTTGTTAATTCAAACGGAGGAGATTGGGGTTATGTGACATTGGTAATTACCGAGGCGGAACGTGATCACGGGCGTTTCCAATCGGTTTTTGATCAAATGAGAAGACTGCACCTTATACCCATCGTTCGATTGGCAACAAAGGCAAGCGGAAATACCTGGGATGCGCCTCAGGAGGCCGAGATTGACAAATGGGTGGACTTTTTAAATTCATTAAATTGGGTGATCCAAAACAGATATATTGTCATCAACAACGAACCAAACCACGCAGGTGAATGGGGAGGAAGAATTGATCCGGCAGGTTACGCTTCCTATTTGGAAAAGATTTCGCAGAAACTAAAATCAGCATCTTCCGATTTCTTTATCTTACCTGCCGGTCTTGACCCTTCGAGTGTTAACACGTCAAGCACTATGACGGAAGGCAAATTTCTGGCCCAAATGCTTCAATCAAACCCCAAAGTATTTGACCATATTGACGGTTGGACGTCCCACGCATATCTCAACAGTTCAACAAATATTTATAACCATGAACTTTCACTTATTGGCAAGGATCTTCCGGTTTTTGTGACCGAAACAGGGTGGCCAAGAAATATATACAGCGAAGAACAGATCGGTAAGAACCTAATTAATGCCTATCAAAATGTTTGGAACGACCCGAAAGTTATTGCCGTAACTCCTTTCATCCTTGATTATACGAATGCTCCCTATGACGTTTTTTCCTGGGAGAAACCTGACGGCACATTTTATAGTTTCTATACCGAAGTACAAAAACTTCCCAAAGTAGCCGGAGTTCCGGTTCAAAAGGAAAGTGGGCAAATTTTGGCCGCTTTTGTCCAACCTGTTATATTTACAGGAGTAGATTTTGTGGGAGCAATTCTTGCCAAGAATACGGGCCAATCTATATGGACACAAAACAACATCGCTATCGGGAATGAAACTGACAATTTTTATATAAAAGGATTTTCACTAAACAGTATTGAACCGATGAAGTTGGGGCTTGTCTTGTTTAGAGCGGCCCAGTCGCAAAGCGACAGAATTTATACAAATTCGCTGTTTCTGAATGGAGGTAAAGATCAAAAGATAACCAATAGTTTTTCTATAGAAGCGGCGCTAGTTGTTTTTGATAAGGCCAAATTGGTGAATTTCTTTACCGGAACGATCAGAAATATTCTGAAAATTTAGTGAGCCTGGATGGATTCGAACCATCAACCGTCATCTTAAGAGGATGCTGCTCTACCATTGAGCTACAGGCCCTTTTAATCTAAAGAGTTAATTGCTCTACCACTTCACAAGTGGCCAAGTTCCGCTTACCAGGGCTTTGACTGGCCAAGCTTTCACTTACCGCTGAGCTATGAGCCCAGATTGCTTGCAACCTGGGGTCATATGGTTCTGCACAAGCAGGTTCATATGAGCCCGAGTCATCTGGTACGAGCCTATTCTACCACTATTTGCTCCACCTTGCCCAGATGCCGGTAGAAAGAAGTCTGCCTGCAGAGGTCTCTTTAAGTGTCAATTCTCCATTCTCAAGTACACCCCCAAGGTGACCTAAAATCCCTTGGAGAGTATTGGCAAGAGTAATGGAAGAAGAGGAAACGGCATAAGCGTTTACGAGGACAAAAAGAGGTTTATCACTTAGGATTTTTTGACAGTTTTCCAAAAGTTTCGGAAAATCTTTGTTAAAATCCCAGGGCTGCCCATTCGGTGCGTGACCGTAAACGGGAGGATCCATAATAATTGCGTCGTATTTTACCCTTCTTATGGCCTCGCGCTCGGTAAATTTAATCACATCATCCACTATCCATCGGATTGGGGCATCCTGCATGCTGTTTAAGTCTCTATTTTCATTAGCCCAGGTAATTGCCGGTTTACTGGCGTCTACATGGGTTACTTTTGCACCAGCCTTTGCCGCAAAAAGTGAAGCAATTCCTGTATAAGCAAAAAGATTCAGTACATTTGTATTTTTATTCGCTGATTCGCTTACAGGGGTCTTATCCTGCCAAGCTTCGCTTATTCGCTTATTTAGCCAGTCCCATTGGCTAATCTGTTCCGGGAAAACTCCGGTGTGTTTGAAAGGAGCCAATTTTGCCCAAAATTTTATGCCCTCGTGTTCCATCTGCCACCTTTCGGGAACATTCTTATTGTCCCAGCGATCTTTAAAAAAAGCATCTGCTTTCTGCCACTCTGTTTCAGGAAGCGCTTTTTTCCAGAGAACCTCAGGGTCCGGCCGATCCAGGATATATTTCCCGAATCTCTCGAGCCTTCTCCCGTCCCCGCTGTCAATTAATTCGTAATTCATGTTTACCTTGCAAGGAACAACCTTACAAGCACTCCTAAAGAAATCTAATCTGCATACCATCCAGAACTTTCGTTTCAAAAGAAACTTCTTGTCCGGGAAATTTTGCGCCCGTTCCCCAAATTTTAACTAATTTTTTACTTTCGGCAAATTCATCCCCAATTTTTTCGGCAACATCCTTCAGTGTATCACCAAGCTTCATAACAATCGGATCACCAAAATCGGGTTCTTCATATGGTTTTATCAGGTATACCGTAACAAACCTCAAGGTATTCCAAACTTCATCAATTAGCTCTCTTATTCCGGTTCCTCTTCCGGCGCTGATATTCAAAATGTGACTTGATTTGAACCGATAGCGCTTGGATTCGGAGGGATCATCCACCTTGTTTATGACAAAAATGGTGGGGATGTAAACTCTGCTTTCGGAAAAAGCGTCAAATAAACGGTCGTATGAAATATTTTCCTTCAAGGTGATAATGCCATTTTTAATGCCGTATTCACGGGCTATTTCTTTGACGGTCTCCTCATCTATTTCCTGTCTTAGATTTGAAGCTATATCAAGCCCTCCCTCGGCTCTCCTTTCGACTGTTACGTTGGGTTTCGACCTGTTAATTCTGATCCCCGCACCTTCGAGTTCCGCAAGCATCTTTGGGATCAGATTTACCCTTTCGATATCTGTCATCACAACTAGGAGGTCAGCTCCTCTTGCAACGGATAATACTTCGCGACCTCTCCCCTTTCCCTCTTTTGCACCTTCGATAAGTCCGGGAATATCCAAAATCTGAATGTATGCTTCCTTATGCTTAAGCATGCCTGGGATTACAGTAACGGTAGTAAAAGCATATGGGGCAACCTTACTTTCTGTATTTGTTAACCTGTTTATTAGAGTTGATTTACCGGAAGAAGGAGGGCCAATTAGAACGACAGTGGCATCTCCCTGTTTTTTAACGGAGAAAGACGCTCCGCCCCCGCCGGACTTTCCCGAAGATTCTGTTTGTTTATCCTTAAGGCGCGCAATTTTAGCTCTCATCGCGCCGATAAACCCATTTGTGCCTTTGTGATGGGGAGTTTTACGCAGGATTACTTGGATTGCCTCGATTTGTTCGTCAATTGTCTGCATCTGAGGTATAATTGTACAGTTTACCCTTGGTAAAGTCGAAGAGCACCCGTAGCTCAACGGATAGAGTATCTGTCTTCGGAACAGAAAATAGAGGTTCGATTCCTCTCGGGTGCACAAGAGCAATAAGTTCATATTCCCCCCAGATGCACCCACATTTTCCGTTTTACTTCACTATTAACTTGTACTTTTTGAACACCTGCCTAACCAGCCATTGGCCGAGGGAACTAACCAACCCCAAGGCAAATGCCCAGTAGAAAGCGGAAATGCCGAATCCTGTTATGACAGAAAGCCGTGCCAAAGCCCAAATAACTACTGAATTAATAATCCAGTATGTTAAAAACATAGAACCTCTGGACTTTTTGCCGATACCAATCTTAGCCAATAAAGGCTTAAAAGATTTGGTTAAAACGGTCAAAAGAAATCCTGTAAATATGCCTGCAACCATCGGCGGCATTACAGCATTGCCCAGAACGTAATTCGTACCGAAATTGTTGTTTGCCAAAAGGATTATTACAGAGTTTATAAACCAAATAAGTAAGAATCTAAGGTAAAAATTCATTTTTATCACCCCCCATCGTCTACATCCAGATTAAACCCTTTTTATGTTAAAATAAAGACCTAAAGAAAATGCCGAGGCGGACGAAATGGTATACGCAAGGTATTTATGCGAGCCTAATCAAAAGTGAGCAAGAGCGAAGCGACAGAGCCCTTCCTGCGAAGCAGGAATGTAAACTTTAACAACAAGATTGATAATATAAGCCGAGGTGGCGAAATGGTATACGCAAGGGCCTTAAGAGCCCTCGGGTGCATAACCCATGCGGGTTCGAGTCCCGCCCTCGGCACTGACAAGGAAGTCAAAACGGAAGGGGTGCGCGAGCGAAAGCGAGCGCACAGAAAAAAGACCGAATCCCAGCCCAAATTGGGTGTGAAGGATATTTGACGATTCTGTAAATTGAAGTTCGAGCCGGCACTTTTCCCGAATGAACATAGTTCTTCGGGATTATTTTTGTCAGAAACGATTTTTTCTGCCTGAAAAGCCTGATTTATGAAGCTTTCAAAAGGTTCGAGCCAAGAAGAACCCTTTTCTTTAATTCTTACTATTTTATCCTCAAGCGCCAACTTTTTTTCAAACAATTCATTTTTCTTTGCCTTATATGTTTCTGCCTCAATTGTTCCGTCTAAGTAGCCATCGAGAAGCAAATTTAATTTTATTTCGAGATTTTTGATTTCTAGTTCAAGATTTTTTATGTTTGCTTCTGATTTTTTCTGTTCAGAAATTTTGTCTTTTTCTAGCCAGTTTTCCCAATCATTTTGCCAAGAATCAGGAAGTGCAAGTTTTAATACATTTTTTCTCATTTGTTCCTCCAATTCTTGCTCAGAAATGTATTTTTGACTACAAGGAATTAGTTTCTTTGTACAACGGTAGTAGATGAAAGTTTGGGAATTGCCATTTTTGTATAATTTGGTGTGTTTTTCTGCAGTAATGGCCGCTCCACATTCTCCACACCTCGCAAGTCCTGAAAAAGCAAAATGATTGCCTTTATACCTAGGCCTTTCAATTTTAGTTATCTGTTTTTGGACTTTGTTAAAAAGGTCTTTTGAAATGAATAATTTATGTTTTCCTTGATTGATTTCGCCTCCATACTTCATTATTCCAATGTAAAAGGGATTGGTCAAAATTACTTTTTTAAGCTGGTCAATTTTCATTAATTTACCTGTACGGCCACACATTCCAAACTTTTTTAAAAATCTAGCAATTTCAACAAAAGAAACATTCCCATCTGCAAACATTTCAAAAGCCTTTTTGATGATTTTTGATTTAATAGGGTCAATATCAATTTCTCTTGTTTTAAGATTATTTGAATATCCAGGTGGAGCTTTGGTTGGCCAAATACCTTTCTTGAGTTTATAGTGAAGCGCTCTCTTTATGTTTTCACTTAAATTATCAACATAATACTTGCTCTGGCCAAAGGCAATATTGAGCATAAATTTGCCCTGCGGAGTATTTTCAAACCAAAATGTTGGAAACTTCAAATCCTTTAATTTTCCTGTATCAAGTAAGTAGATAATTTTCCCTCCATCAATACTATTTCTTGCAAGTCTATCCGGGTGCCAAGAAACTATCCCTTCTGCTTCTCCTGCTTCAATCTTTTTCAAAACTTCTGCAAACTTTTCCCGTCCTGGGTCTTTGGCAGTTTTAGCTTCAGTTACAAATTCAGCGATCTCAAGTTTATCCTTCTTTGCAAATTCTTTTAAGCTAGAAATTTGCTGATCGATGGACAAAACTTGTTTGTCTTTCTCATCTGTTGATTTTCTGCAATATCCAATGTATTTCATGCTGTTTTTTCTATTCTAATTAAAATTTTTGCGTTTTCTTTAATTTACTCCGTCAAATATCCTTCACACCAAATTTGGGCTGGGATTCGGTCTTTTTTCTGTGCGCTCGCTTTCGCTCGCGCACCCCTTCCGTTTTGACTTCCTTGTCAGTGCTGTTATACGGAAAAATCCGAACTCAATTCCGAAATGTTTAACCGCTTCGCTCCGGCTCGGCCTTTGGCCGAAGCCTCCGCAAAGTGCTGGCGAGAATTCCGTTTGTTCCCAAAACGCAAAAAAATTTTTAATGTTCCACTCAAAATAGATGGCCGCTCTGGTGTACTCAACTCGGATTGCTCCAAATTGTCCAAAGCGGCCATTAAAAAAGCAATCCGCGAAAGTTGAGTACATTTTCATTATATTACAAAACATTTCACGCTACCACTTTACATTTTGTGCTAACTGATATAATTATGGTTATATGAACACGGCAAAAGGACAAATGCCAACAGAAGAACAGGAAATCCTTGAGCAAATAGGCAAAATTGCTCTACTTAAAATAAAAACAATTATAGTTAAAGCTCTTAAGAAAGAGGATATTTTAGATTTTGAAAAAGTAGCAAAGGAAAAACACTTTGGATTGCTTTTGGCTTTCGCCAAAAAAAAGGTTCCCAATTTATCTTCGGAAATTCAGATAGAAATGAAAAAGCTAGGAAGCAGAATTGCTCAAAATTATGACTGAAAACAAACCGCTTGAAACTCAATCACTAGATGTTCTTGCAAAATTAAGAACTAAATTAGGTGCTGAGCAAAATCTTGCACAGGCAGATTTGCATGGTGCATTAAGTTCGGCTGGTGTGTCATCCGATGTTGCAGGTTTATATGAAAAGTTGGAACCCAGGAGTAAAGGAGGGCTAAGTTCCCGGCTCGGCCTAATCGGCCAAGCAATTGTTGTCACACTTGTGGTTTCAACGGGGGCAAGATTGTTGCACGAGAATCCAGCAAGTATTCAGGAGGCGTCAAGAATTGTTTTAGATAATTTGGTTGGATGGGCAGGAACAAAGATCGACAATCTAGAACTAACATCTATTATTTTAGGGGCAAGTACCGCGGCGGTATGGACACTGTTACCCCCAAAAATTTATGAGGGAATAGCTAAACGTGAATCCGCCCGAGCCTCGTTAGCGACTGAGTATAAAAACGGTGAGGCTAATTTGGCTGGCAAACTTGGGGCCAACATCCAAATTGACGTTGGTAAATCTGATCCATCGGCGTTACTTTTAACAAGATTATTTCACTTAACTGGAAAGGAAGTTGTTACTTTTTGGGATGATGCAAATTTACAATTTACAGAAAATTCTTACTGGCAAAAGACCAGAAATGACTGGACTAGTACCGAAATTTTGAAACGGGGCGATATTCAGGAATCGATATTTTCTGTCACTTTAGTTTCCAATGGTGATGATGTCTTTTTATCATCAAGGCTTCAGGATCCTTCTGGACATGCTCAGGACATGACTGACGCAGAGGCCATTGGAACCGTAAATGCTCGTAATTCCGTTAGAAAACAAATGGGGCTAGAATCACTTCAATGCGTTTTGGTAACGAACCCCCAAAGAGAAATTGAAATTGATGTTGCCAGGGGCGGAGAACAAGCTTACCAAATCAAAACAGTGGGGCAGGTAGTGGCTGAAAAATATCCAAATGTACACTTGGTTGATCCAGATCGGTTGGTTGTTCAGCAGTTGGCCCATATAGCAGCTTCTAAGTCACTTCCTTTAGAGCTTGTTACCAATAATGAACGCAGGCAAGAATACGAAGGTTATTTAAAAAATACAATAGAAGAACATAATCTAAAAGTTGAACAGGGCGATGCTGAAGATAAGGCTAGAATTGCAAGCCAAGAGGATGGTATAAATACATTATCTGTTTTTTATGGATCAACAGATGACGATACAATCGCACAAATTCAGTCTTATGGAGATGAATTTTCAAAGGAAGGAGAAATTGTTGTGGTAATTAACGATCCGGAGAAAGTAAATAGACTACCGGAAGGAACAAAATATGTTTGTGTAGGAACGGTTGTTGCAGAAGCTGTTTATCAAGAATTTTCCAATCTTGTCAAGAGTGGCAAAGTCAAAGTTTAAAGCGCTATTTAGTGGTTTTATTTGTTATCTTTAGCCCTCAATTCTTTTGAAAGTTTTTGCTGCAAGTTCTGGATCGGGGACTTTTTTGCCATCCTCACCAATATATACAAAACAGCCTTCATCGCCAACGTGATCCACTAAATTCATAGCAACTAAATCGAGAGCTAAGGAAAGATTATCTTTTTCATGACTATCGGGCAATTTAGCAACTTTGAGCCTTGCATCAAAAACTGTTATCATGGTGGCAATTTTAACACGATAAAGGAGAAATTCAATCCTTTCGCTGTCCAAGAAGCCATTCGTTTAGAACACCACCAATAATACTGATTAGAAGACCAAAAAGTGCCAACCCCACCAATCTGGTAATAAGTATAACAATTTCGCCAGAAAGAGTAGTGCTAGGACTCCAGACACCTCCAAAAAGAACCTCGACAACCTGAAGCATGGCTAATGGAATGTTGGCATAGGCGGGGCTAGGATGTTCAATTACATAAAGAATTGAACCAAAAATCGTAGTAGCAGAAGCTAGGGCTAAAAAATATATTGCTATATTTATTTGGTTATGGGCGGCTTTTCTTTTATCCATATCTAGGTTTTTAAAATAGGATCTAAAAATTTTCCCCATTCTCAAAATTCTTGTAAATCTAAGAATTCTGAGAGTTCTTCCTGACTTAAGAAAAGTCAAGTTAGCAAGCCCTAGATATGTTGGTAAAATACTTACAATGTCGATTAAGCCCCAAAAACTAAAAATGTAAACTAATTTGCGTTCATTAACCCAGACACGGCTTAAAAATTCCATGGTAAAAATTATGACAGAAAACCATTCGATAATTAAAAACAAGTTCATAAATTCTTCCAATGATGGAACCGTTTCCAGAACTATGGAGAGTATAGAAACAAGAGTAACAAACGAAAGAAATATCTGAACTGGAATAAATTCTTTTGATTTGTGGTCTTCTAAAGCATTAAATAACCTTGTCTTAATCATTCAAAATATTTTAACACAAATTAAGTATGCTTCGCTCTTGTACTATACCGAAGTGGTTTGTTTTGAAAAAGATTGACCTCTGCTGTTCGTGTTCCCAGGCAAAGAAAAATGAATTTCAGTGTTTGAATCGGCCAATTTCCACCATTTTGGCCGATTGGTTTTCTGTTCCCTGCATTGGCGCTTTGCGCGAAGCGCATTTCCGCCGACCACGCGCGAAAAGGGGAAAAAAGAAAAGCGCGGGGGCGGAAAACACGGAACGCCCCCCGGAACGAGCCACGCAAGTAAAGTTCTATTAAAGGAAAGCTGAGTGCATCCCCGAAGGGGCAATTAATGTTCCTTGCACGAAGCGAGGAAGATACTGAACAAGTGAATAAATCAGTTAGAACTTCGGTGAGGCGGCCCCTAGGACGCCCAAGTGAGTGCAGAGGGGGCAGCGCCAACTCCTTAATTGGGTGGGTGGGTAAACTAACGAATTAAAAAATAATTATCAAAAACAGAAAGAACAAAACTTTGATATAATTCCCTGTAGCTGTTAGTAAAAATCGCGTTGACAAAAATAGCGGAGGCGAGGCCAAAGGCCGAGCCGGAGCGAAGCGGTTAAACATTTCGGAATTGAGTTCGGAT
>CAZCNT010000022.1:0-10984 GCA_964500695.1 uncultured Gammaproteobacteria bacterium
ATTAAACTTAAAACACCATATGAAGTTGTTGCAAATGTCCTGTCAGGTTAAGTTATACTACCTAGGTAAAATTGTTGGACTATTCGCTTTGGTTTTTTGTACAACCATGTCAAATATCCTGTCGTTAACGTAGTTCTTTAATTCTGGGTTTTCGTCCAGTTTTTTATATAGATCAAAATGGCTATTCAACATTGTAATCAGCTCTTCTTGAAACAAATTATTAAACTTTATTTTTGCCGCATTCTCGCTGTTGTTTTTGATCGATCCTTCAAGCGACTGGTTATTCAGCAATTTCTGACTTAGGGAGTTAAGTATTACTTTGTCAGTAGCGTCAAAAGCTGTTCCAAAACGTTCATTTATATCCTTAATAATTTTAGAAAGAGGATCTATTACTTCTTCAACTGTTCCAGCATCGCCACCCGAACCCATCGGAGCTACGACACCTTCTTCACTCTCAAGAACTATCTGCATGTCTTTTTGTTTCTGGATTTTATAAGAATCCATATCCACCGCCTCCAAAACTTCATACGGTAATTGTTCTTTACGAAATGGAAGTTTACGAATTAGTAGTTTTAGAAAAATAAACAATTTTTCTAATTTTACGTCACTGAACGTTACAATCTGAGAAATAAATCCATATTTCCGTATATAGTCTTGGGATTTAGATTTAAAATCGTCCTGCTCTTCAGACAACATATCTATATATCTTTCAACAACTTGATCAAGAACTGCATTTAACATATCTGGACTTTCGTTGTTAAAATACATATCGACAAACCCGTCAACTTCAAAACTCGTAAAAAGCTTGAATTGTGAGATATCTCTTTCAAGATCGTGAAGAATGTTTGGATCTGTTGCCTCTGATAATACCGTTGTTGTGTAATATGGCTGAAATGCTTCTTTTATATCATCCGTTTCATTCACAAAATCCAGAACGAACGTACCTGTCTTACCCGCCCTTTTTCGATTTAATCTGGATAACGTTTGTACCGCATTCACTCCCCCCAACTTTTTATCAACATACATGACCTGCAAAAGTGGTTGGTCAAACCCCGTCTGAAATTTCTCCGCAGCGATGAGAAATTTACAATCGTCTTTTTTAAATTCTTGCGCTGTTTGTTTTTCAGGAAGACCACCATTCATCTGAGATTCTGTATAAACAATACCCCCATCCTTAACCGAACCCGAAAAAGCCACCAGGGCGTGGTAAGGGTAACCCTTATCTGATAAGTATTTATCAAAGGCGAGTTTAAACTTCACAGCGTGCAATCGTGATTTTGTGACGATCATTGCTTTTGCCTTACCATCAATGTTCCCTTGGATTTTATCCATAAAATGTTCAACCATAATCTTAGCTTTCTCATTAATTGCATGATCGTGTTTCTCAACGTAACCGATTAATAGACGTTGGGCTTTCTTTTTATTAAATTCAGGATCATCTTCAATTTTCTTAAGAAGTTCAAAAAAAGTACGATATGTAGTGTAGTTTTTAAGTACATCCAGAATAAATCCTTCCTCGATTGCCTGTTTCATAGAATAAAGAGAAAATGGAAAGAACTTTCCGGAAAGTACATCCTTAATTCCAAAGAGTTCAAGGGTTTTCTGTTTAGGGGTTGCAGTAAAAGCTAGGAAACTAATGTTGGGAGTGCTTACTTTACGGGCTTTCATGCGGGCGATAATCATGTCTTCAGTGGTCTTGAATAATTTCTCTTCTTTCAATGCTTGTTCCTCCGCTTCATCCAGAGTTAAAACCTGCCTCAAGTCTGCAGCCGCTTCCCCGGTTTGGGAAGAATGGGCCTCATCAATGATTACTGCAAACTTATGCCCCTGAATAGTCTCAATCGTATCTGCGATTACCGGGAACTTCTGAAGGGTTGTGGTAATAATCTTAATCCCCTGCCCAAGTAGTTCTTTTAACTCTTGGCCGCCTTTTTCAACATGTTTAACAACTCCACGTACTTGTGAAAAACTTTCAACAATTTGGGAAAGCTGACGGTCAAGAATCCTGCGGTCTGTAACAACTATAATTGTATCGAACACCTTTTCATTGTTTTCTTTGTGTAATTCTGAAAGTCTATGTGTGGTCCAGGCGATGGTATTACTTTTTCCAGACCCTGCGCTATGTTCAATTAAATAATTCTTACCAGAGCCTGATTCTCGTGCGTCAAAAACTAATCTTCGGACAGTATCAAGTTGATGATAACGAGGAAAAATCAATTTTTCATCTCTTTTTGTTTTCCCAAATTCATCTTCATATTCATCAGTTTGTAAATTAATGAAATTGGAAACAAGGTCTAGAATGCTGTCCTTTGACCAAATCTCTTCCCACAAATAATGCGTTTTATATTTCCCTTCAACTGTTGGGTTGCCAGATGAGTTTTTATCACCTTTATTGAATGGTAAAAAGGTTGTTGCAAGTCCTTTGAGTTCCGTTGTCATAAAAACTTGTTCAGTATCGACAGCAAAATGGGTAAGCACACGTTTGAAAGCAAGAAGTTTTTCTTTTGGATCACGATCTACTTTGTATTGTTGGATAGCATCTTTTACAGTTTGACCTGTTAACTGATTTTTAAGCTCAACTGTAAATATTGGTAAACCGTTTAAAAAAATTACCGTATCAATCGAATTTTCATTTTTTACACTATACTTAACCTGCCGTATCGTGCTAAAAATATTTGTTTCGTAATCTTTCCAGGAATCTGGATTTAGTTTATTTTGGGGTTTCCAATAAGCTAATTTGAAAGTTACTCCACGGTCAGTAATACCTTCTCTAAAAACACTAAGTAGCCCCCGTTTTTCAATTTCGTTATCTAATCTTTTTAAAAACTCGCTATCCACTTCACCACCATATTGTTCTGTGATCTTTTCCCAAGATTTTGGTTGGGAAATCTTAACAAATTCCAAAACAAGCTCTTTATCCATGCATAATTCCTTATCGTAAGAAGAAGCCATTCGAACACGAAAACCATGAAATTTATTCAATTGTTCCTCAATAAACTCCTCAAATCCAATTTCTTTAATGTTGGTTTTTGTCATGTTTACAGACCATTATAGTCATTTCTATTGCTTTCATTTATCGCTTGAATTTCAGCACTTTGTCTTGCCGATTCATCTTTAGTCATGTGAGTAACATTGATACCAAATTTAATTCTACTTACTGTTGAATTTTTGTTTTCCTTACTTAGGTTTCCACCAGCTTCGGCAAATTGTAAAACCTTTATCCCGGCTTTACCACTTTTTGTATCAACCGCTTCTGCAGAAACTGCAATATCAAATTCTACCGTTCTTTGCTGAGCCGTATCTGAAAAATGAACATCCCGCTTCATTTCTGTCCGTGCTTCATCCACAGCTTTGTCCAAACTTACCAAAACATCTTTCACAAATTCTTGCAGATTCATATTTTTACCTTTCCAGTAACCACGTTTGAAATTAGAGACGACTTAAATTCACCCAGAATATCTACTGATTTTTCTACTCTTTCTAATGTTTTTGAAAACTGTTCCATCTTTTTTTCTAGAGTCTCAATTATAGCGTCTCTTTCTTTTTCATATGAAGAAATGGCTATTCGGAAATTCCCAATATCGTAATTGCTAATGTTTTGCTGCGCCCCTCCATTTGACAAAAAGTCAATATATTTTTTAAAACCGTTAGCATTTATTGAATTAAATATGTATTTTGCAAATTGTTTACCTGAACGAACAATACTCACTCTTTGGTTTACATACATCTCGTCATCCGAACTAATAAAACAACTCTTCCCTATGGTTGCACCCGTCATTGCAATTAAATTATCGTTCTTTTGTGTACGGTAGGCAGACAATATTGGTTTGAGCGAAAAGGGTACTTTGGGTAATTTATCGATATTAATTTCTGGTTTAACATCGGTAATTCGGATTATAGGCAAACCCTCATCTAAATAACTTTCGCTTGCGAAGGCAAATCCGCTGAGTAGTTTTGATAGGTGTTTTATTCTAGAGATTTTCCATCCTTTTGGTATTTTGCCGATCCAATCTATTCCACTATCTACCAGTTCTGCTTTGGGGTCTAGACCTTTTGTAACTGCCTGATTAATAATTGCAGTGCGCTTTTCTTTAAGAAGTTCAATCAACTTTTTCTTTTTTTCTATAATTTGATCAATAAAACTGGTTTTCTCATCCAAAAAATCCACAATTTTAGCTTGGTTTTCGACCTGGGGGACTGGGATCAAAATCCGTTTCATCTCGTTGGCTCTAGTAGTCCAAAGGTCATCAACGATACCTCTTCCCCACCTATAAAATTCCTCAGAAAATATTTGACTTCTAAACAAATAGTGAAAATATTTTGAATCTATTTCTTTATTTCTTTTTCTTAGAATGTTATAGACGAGTGAGACGGCTCCTTCATATTCCGACATTCCAACAGCTCCTTTTCTGTCTGATCTTGCATTAATAACAATGTCTCCAACTTTTACAAGTTTTCGTGAACTACCTTCTGCAACTTTCGCAGCAGTTTCTATCTGTTTTTTAATTCCACCATAGGTTACAGAAAGTGGCTCAAAATTTAACTCGGTTACTTTTTCGTTTGGAAAATCAAAAACTGAAACAATTTTCTGAGCTTTCCATCCATTTGGAATTTTACCCAACCATTCTGCTCCCGAATCTTTGTATTCAGAATACTTTTCGTATGTCTTTTTTAGGTTCGAATCTTTCATTTTTATTGATTTTTTGTTGTTTTCGTGTTATCCTTCCTTTGCTAAGAACTGGGGAGCGAGCGTGATGCCGCAAGCCAGTTTTTTGCTTTTCAGGGCAGTATTTTAAAGCCGTCTATTTTGGAATAGAATTTTGTCTTCTTAGCACCCGTGCCTGGGCTGATAGTAAACAACTTCGTATTTACAACACCAATAATATTTTTAATATAGCTATCTTTAGACTTTGATTTTTCAAACTTAAGCCTAGCTCCATAAGCCAAAAGGTCTGCTATCTGTTCTTCAATATCATGGTTCTTTTTGGTTACAAACGAAAGCTCAGTTAGCACTTTTTGGATGTCTTCATAATTAGCCCCTAGTTTGGGAATACCGCCAGACAGGAAATAGTTCGCCGAATCGTGAAAGTAAAAATCTTTTTTGGAAGTTGCTGATTCTACAACTATTCTACCCCTACAATTACCAGATGCCAAAAGCGATAGTATAAAGTTTTCAACCATTATCCTGGTAGTTTCTTGATAAATTTTCTCCTCTTTCCAATTTTGCTTTTTAGCTTCAACAAGATCAACTAAAACAAAAAACATTCTGTATCCACCAAAATTAAGAATCCTAAAAAGATTTTTTTCGAAAGATTTCCGTATAGCATTATCTTTTAGAATTGCAAAGTCACCCTCTTTTCTTCCAATTTCACGAGAGTGAAAAACAATATCAGTTCGTTCCCAAAATTTATATTTGATTTGATCTGATAAAATCTTTAAATTCTGACGTGCACCGTTATCGATAACACACCCAGAGAGAATATAAACACCTGAATTCGCAGCCATTGGGTTAGATTGTCCCGATTCATCTACAAACAAGTTTAAATATTTCATCTTTTTACAATTGCTTCAGAAGGGAAAGAAGGTCGTTTTCCACACTTTCAATGTCGGTTTCTATTTCTTCCAAACTTCTTGGAGCTTCATATTTATAGAAAAATCTTGTAAATGGAATTTCGTATCCAACTTTTCCGACCCCATTGTCCTTATGGTCCCTCACAGTTTCATTTATCCAGGCATCAGGAGCATAAGGTTTAACTTCTTTTTCAAAATACTCATAAATATCTGTTCCATATGGAACGTTTTCGTAATCCCTTAACTCACTATCTGGTTCCGGGTTTCCACTTGCATCCAAGCAAATATCCGCTTTTTCATCTCGTTCAAATAACGCAGACAAAATTGATTTCTTTTGTGACGCCGTCAATTTTAGAGATTTAAAATGCGAGTTAAATATTTCTAAAAATTCTTCCCTATTTGTAAACAGTTTTCTATCTGGAAAGCTTTCCAATAATTTTACCGCTTCCGGATTGTCTGTTATCTTTTCGATTCTTTCTTTTGAAACCTGGAAATTGAGTCTGAGAGGTCTTTCAATAACGATTTGCCTATAAGCAAAGTCAGTAGTGTTAAATATTTTTGAATATTTCCCATCCTTAAATTCTTTGTAAATTTCTAGGATTTTTTCTTTATCTTCAACTTCAATCTGATGTCTTTTACTTCCAAGGCTCTTCCTCATTTTCTTAAAGAATGTTCTTCCGTCAATTAGTTGAACCTTTCCTTTTCTTTCTTCCGACTTTCTATTAGTTACAAACCATAAATAAGTATTAATCCCGGTGTTATAGAAAAGCTGATCGGGAAGTGCCACTATTGCTTCCAAATAGTCTTTTTCTAATATCCAACGCCTGATTTCACTTTCTCCACTCCCTGCGTCTCCCGTAAAGAGTGGGGAGCCATTATGAACAATACTTATTCTTGAACCACCATCTTTTTCGGGTCTCATCTTTGAAATCAAATGTTGTAAGAAAAGGAGTTGTCCGTCAGAAATTCTTGGAGTTCCTGCACCAAATCTGCCAGCGTAACCCCTCAAGGCTTCTTTCTCCACAACATCTTTATCTTTTTTCCAGTCAACCCCGTATGGAGGATTGCAAAGTCCATAATCAAAGACATCTCCGAAGAATTGATCATTGGAAAGTGTGCTTGCTTTTGAATGGTCCTTTTCCCCACCTTTTATAAAATCCGGATTCTCACCTTTTATTAACATGTCACTTTTTGCCATAGCATAAGTAACAGAATTTAATTCCTGGCCGTAAAGATAAACTGTGGCATCTTTATTAATTTTTTGAGTGATGTAGTCTTTACCAACTGTAAGCATGCCTCCTGTACCGCAAGCGGGATCGTAAATAGTTTTAATTACATGTGACTTTTGTAAGTCCTTTTTATCAGGATCAAACAATACCTCAACCATCAATCTGATAACATCACGCGGGGTGTAATGTTCTCCGGCGGTTTCGTTGGACATTTCTGAAAACTTACGAAGTAGTTCTTCAAAAATAAGACCCATTTCATAATTATCGACCGTCTTCGGATGTAAATCGACTTTGTTTAGTTCCTGAATAATAGTAAAAAGTAAATTTCCACCGGTTAATCTTTCCAATTGTTTGTCAAAATCAAACTTCTCAAAAATATCCCTAATATTTTCGCTGAACCCATTTATATAATTGGTAAAATTCTGCGGAACTTCCTTTGGAGCTTCGGTAAGTTTTTCAAAATCATAAGGTGAAGTATTATAAAAACCCATACCAGACTCTTTTTTGAGAATAGGATCCACTTCAACCCGGCCCTTATATTGATTGTTCTTTTCCAAGACTTTTGCTTTTGAATCCGCAAGAATGGAATCAAGCCGTTTAAGTACAACCAAAGGTAATATCACATTTTGATATTCATATTGGTGCCAACCACCGCGAAGAATATCAGCGATGCTCCAAATAAGAGCTGCTTGATTTTTTTGATGATTAGTTTCCATAGCTATTAGTGTTCAAACAGTTTAAGGTATTCATCAAGGCGAAATGAGCGATTCTTAGCAAAGCCAGTCATTTCTCTTAACATCCCACTGGCTGTAAGATCAGCAACAAGTGAATTTGCTGTTTGAAAAGTAGTATTTGTCATAAATGCCACATCTTTTACCGTAACAACTGGCATTGAAAATAATCGAAGTAGTAATTCCTTAGCAGACTTTTGACGTTTAATCCCTATTGTTCGATCAATCATATCCTCATATTTCTTTCTTAGAGTTATAATTTTTTCGAATGTTTCTTTACCATTTTTGGCAGTGTTAACGACACCTGTTAAGAAGAATCTTAACCAATGTTCAATATCATTTCCTTGTCTAACCTGGGAAAGAGAATCGTAATAATCGGTTCTGTTCTTTTCAAAATAGTCTGAAATATAAAGTGTTGGTTTTTTTATAATACCCAAACTTACTAGATGAAGCGTAATAAGAAGCCGTCCGATTCTACCATTTCCATCTAGAAAAGGATGTATTGTTTCAAACTGATAATGGGTCAGGGCAACTTTAATGAGATCTGGAATTTGTAACTTAGTATTATGCCAGAATTTTTCAAGATCTGAGAGAAGTTCTGGTACTTCCTCATAAATTGGAGGAATGTAAGCGGCACTCGCGAGATCTGACCCCCCAATCCAGTTTTGACTTCGGCGTATTTCACCCGGGAGTTTGCTATAACCACGAACTCCGGATAAAAGGATTGCATGAGTATCTTTTACTAAACGTACGGAAAGTGGGAGTTTTTGCAATTTTATCATCGAAAGATTAATAGCCTTAATATAATTCTGGATTTCAGCCCAATCGTCTCTTTTTTCTAGATCAATTGCTTCCTTTGGCAATAATGCCTCATCGATGTTTGTTTTAGTACCTTCAATTTTGCTTGATACGGTGGCTTCTTTAAGTACATGCATTTTAATAAAAAAGTCCACATCAGGAACGAGTGTGGAATAGGCATTAAGCTCTCCAAGATAGAGCATGACGTCACTTAGAAGCATGTCAATTCGCCTATCTTGCCATTCAAATGGTTTATTGATAAGATTGGGCTGAAAACTTTTATATTGAAATTGTTGTCGGTATGTTCCCGATTTCCAAGTATTAGTTGTCATAATTTGCAAATCTATATTCAAAGTATACGCCTTAACTTTGAATATGTCAATATCATATTAAAAGTTGATTTTGAGACTAAAATAGTCTTTTTCAGTTAAAATAATGTGATTTTCGAGCCTGATACCTAGTATTTTGCCCGCTTCAACCAACCTCCTAGTTAGTTCTACATCAGACTTGGAAGGAATCAGTGACCCTGAAGGATGATTATGAGCAACAATTACACTTGCGGCATGTAAAGCAACCGCTGGTTCAAAAACTTCGCGCGGGTGAACCAAGCTAGATTCAAGTGTTCCAATCGAGACAATCTGGCGCTCAATTACCCGACTTTGAGTATCCAAGTAAAAGGCCAAAAAGTGCTCTTTTTTTGAACTCAGGATGTCTACGCATAATTTCCAGATATCCTTTGCGGATAGAATTTCCGGTTTTTCTTCATTACGAAGCCTTTTCCCAAGCTCAAGAATCGAAAATACCTGCAACCGTTTAGCCTCACCCAACCCCCTTATTCCGATCAGGTTTCTTAGATTTATATTCATTACCCCAATTTTCTGGATTAATTTCAATATTTTCTTTGAAAGCTCGATTACGTTAGTTCCTTTTACCCCGCTTCCCAAAATGATAGCTAAAAGTTCAATATTGGAAAGTTTTTCAGGCCCATATTTTTGAAGTTTTTCTCGAGGTCTATCAACCTTTGGAAGATCTTTAATCTTGGGCATCCTGGCCTATTTTAGCACGAAGATTCTGAAAAAGCTGAGTGCCAAGTCCTTCGGCAGGCTCCCTCCTTCGTGGCTAGAGAGGGGGTTGTCAAGTACCTTGACAAGTATGTATAATACAGATGACCGAGTGGATAGCGAATTGGGGTAACCATCCCTCATGTAACTATTCTTGAGGCATGAGAAGGCTCTCGGTCATTTTTTAACTCCGAAAAGAACTCCCTTGAAATCTTCACTTTTGAGCGTTAGATTTGGTTTAACAATCTTTTTATATGTTTTCCAAGCTGCAATGTGCGCAAGGTCTTTTTTACCAATGTTTGCAAAGTAAATTTCGGGCGTCTTTTTCTTAAATCTTCTACAAAGTGTAATTATTATGTTTTTAATAGTATTTTCGTGACCGGGGTATTCAATGTCTATTATTAATTCTGGAGGGTAAGTTTTTGACCTAAGCATGGTCATAAAAACCACGGTTGCAAATACTATAATCGGAAACGCTTTAGGTTTTCCATTTTTTCGAAAAGTCTCCAAAAGTTCCTTTTTTATTTTTGAAGGAAGGACAATTGTAAAAGACTTTTCGATATCTGCAAGAGCAACTATCGTAATTTTGTTTGTTTCTTCAACTCTGCCTGATTGATCTATTACCATAATATTAAGTAAATAAACACCAAACAATTTTATCACTTTCGATATAGAAGTGGCCAAGATCGTTCACTTCCCCCACTCCACCCATAACGCCAGTCCGCGCACGCCTCGCTCGCGCCCATTCTTCACATACTCTTCATATCATATATCGATATATGATATGTTAATGGAGTCGACCTTTACGGAACTCACCTTTAAACGGGTTGGGCACTCTCCCGGAACCTGTTCTAATTGCATACGCCAGAAGTTTGTAAAAGGCTTCCTTTGCAAATTCAAACTTTTTTTCTCTTTCCAACTTATCAAATACGATATTGAAACCCTCTACATGCGTTTGGATCCAAAGTTTAAGCCTAAAAACGGTGGCGGGCGTTAGCTTTAACATTTCCTGAATCTTTGCCGATTCAACATTGTGTCTCAAAAGAAAAGCTGCCGTTACCCTTTTTGCTATCATCATTTTTTCAGTATCAGATAAAACCGAAGAAAGAAATTTTTCGATATCGCTTGGATCATTCAAGCCTTTAATAACATTCACGAGGGACCTTTGAATATCTATTTTAATTTTTGGTTCAAGAATTCTTTTGGACAGGTGTGGCACAACTTAATATGATATATCGATATATCATAGTCAATAGGTTTCGGAACTCTCAGGTGCGATTCCCCGGGCGATACTAAACTAATGAGGTTGCTGTAAGAAATGCATAATGTCAAATTTACTTTTTACAACTTCCAAAAATGAAGATTATCGGACTTCGTAGCTGAGGGTGACTGTGATGTTAATTTCGGTTTGTCCGGGTTCTATATTTGGAGTTGCCGGCTCGGGACTGCCCCCACCTAAACCAACAGCTTTATCTGCGTACATTAAACGCGTTGGACTGCCTTGGTTTTCCGAAACGTTCGTTATTCTCCCCAAAGTTATTCCTGCGGCTCCGGCGAGACCCGAAGCTTTGTCTTTGGCGTCCTTGACCGCCAA
>CAZCNT010000023.1:0-10495 GCA_964500695.1 uncultured Gammaproteobacteria bacterium
TTATGAGTCTGTATTTGCAAAAACTTTTACTGCAAGGTACATCCTTTTTCTTTTACCTTCTTTTTATGTTCTAGCGGGGTCAATTTTTCTCATTGGAAAGAAACGGTTTGACGCACTTTTGATATTGGGTTTGGTTATTTTTACCATTCAGGCATTTATGTTTGATTATTACCTTTTGACCAATCCAATGAAGGCGCCTCTTCCGAGACGCGAGAGGATGGGTTATTTGGAGGAATGGACGTCCGGAATAGGAATAACCCAGGTAGCAGATTTTATAAAGACTCAAACAAAAGATTTACCTGTTGGTAAGCAAGTGGTTGTGGGAACCGAAGGCTATTTCGGCACTTTGCCTGACGGACTTCAAATTTATTTAACAGATGTTCCAAAAGTCACTGTAATTGGAGTGGGGGTTAATATTACAGAAATTCCTGACAGTTTGATTGAATCGAAAGAATTTGGGAACAAAACATATTTGGTTATTAATAATTCCAGGCTTAGGGCAAACCCGGATGAACTTAATCTAAAACTAATTGCATCGTATTCTAAAGGATTAAGACACCCCGGTACCTCGGAGTATGTGGATAACGGTCCACAAGAGGTACTTTATTTGTTTGAGGTTAACTAAATTATGGATGAAGTCGATTTGCATTTGGATCCAACCGCAGAAATATCGGTAGAAACAGTTAAAAAGCGCTCAGTTGCAGGGGTGATGGTATTAACAGGAAGAACCTTCATTCTGCAAATAATCGGACTTGTTGCCCAACTGTTTTTATTTGCCTATCTGGGCAGATATGAATTTGGAGTTTTTGCCATAGTCTCCGCCGTTATTAATTTTTTGGTTTATTTTTCCGATATCGGTTTAGCTGCTGCCTTAATTCAGAAGAAAGAAACGCCGACCGACATTGATTTTAAAACCACCTTTTTTGTTCAGCAATTTTTAGTATTGTGCCTAATTATTCTTGTTTTTATACTTTCAAAACCAATCACCGTTCACTATTCACTATCCACTGATGGCCTTTTCCTTCTCTACGCTCTTGCTTTTTCACTTCTTTTCTCCTCGCTCAAAAGTATCCCTTCGGTGCTTTTAGAGCGAAAGCTTGAATTTGTAAAATTGGTCTTTCCCCAAATATTAGAACAGGTAGTCTATAGTGTTGTCTTGGTGGTTTTTGCAATGAAGGGATTGGGTTTAACAAGCTTTACGATAGCCGTAATTGCCAGGGGAATTGTTGGCCTTATCGCTATTTATTTGGTTCAGCCGTGGAAACCCGGGATCGCCTTTTCTAAAAAAACTCTCCTTGGACTTTTTAAATTTGGAGTTCCTTATCAAATAAACACTTTTCTGGCGACTTTCAAGGATGACGGGATGACATTGGTTTTGGGCAGCATTCTGGGCCCTGCCGGAGTCGGAATATTGGCTTTTGCTCAGAAAATTGCAAGACTTCCTTTAACTTTCTTTATGGATACGGTAACCAGAGTGACATTCCCTGCATTTTCAAGAATGCAAGATGCCAAGGGTGATCTGGAAAGAAGTGTGACCAGGTCAATATTTTTTATCTGTTTTTTGGTCTTCCCAAGCCTTGTAGGAATAGTTATTATTGCCCCGATTTTGGTCCGCATTATTCCACGGTATAACCAATGGGTTCCCGCACTAATTCCCTTGGTTTTTGTTTCAATAAACTTTGTTTTTGCAGCTGCCACAACCCAGCTTACAAATCTGCTTAATGCTATAGGGAAAATCAAAAACACTTTTTATCTTATGATTATGTGGACGGTTCTGACCTGGCTTTTTGTGCCTGCCTTAGCCTATAAATTTGGGGTAGTTGGGGCTTCGGTTGGATATGCACTGGTCGGAGCTTCTTCCATAATTGCGATAGCGGTGGCCAGAAAATATGTCAATTTTTCCATTACCGATTCGATGTTAAAGCCCGGTATCGCCGCCTTGGTAATGGGCTTAATATTATTGATAGTTAAGGCATTCTTACCGGTAACGCTTGTTTCAGCGGGCATTCTGTTTGTCCTGGGTATGGCCATATACGGTGGTTCGATGCTGTCTATTGTGGGGATTAGCCTTATTGAAGATGCTAAGCGGGGCTTCAAAACACTACTCAACAGAGCCTCGTAGATGGTACAATAAGGCTATCTTATGAAAATCTCGGTAGTCATGACACCTAAAAAGGCGACATATCGACACTCAGTAAGCGTCGTTATAAATACACTTAACGAGGTTAAGAATTTACCTCGGGCAGTTGCTTCTGTCAAAGATTTAGCTTCGGAAATTGTGGTTACCGATATGGGGTCAACTGACGGGACGATTGAGGTGGCCAGAAAGCTTGGAGCCAAGGTTTTTTCTCATAAAAAACTGAATTACGTTGAACCTGCCAGAAACTTTGCTGTTGGGAAAGCTCAGGGTCCATGGATTTTAATTCTTGATGCAGATGAGGAGATTCCCCAAAGTTTAGTCAAAAAAATCAAACAAATTGTAGGAGCTCCTGAAGCTGACTATTATCGATTGCCCCGAAAAAATATTATTTTTGGCAAATGGATTGAACACACCAGATGGTGGCCAGATTATAATATACGTTTTTTTAAGAAAGGTTTTGTAAGTTGGGGTGACGAGATCCATAGTGTGCCATTTACCCAAGGGAAAGGGTTTGATCTTCCGCAAAAATCGGACTTTGCCATTACCCACTTTAACTATGAAGGAATTATCCAGTATTTGGAAAGGATGCTTAGGTATACAGAAATTGAATCTAAAGAACTTATGAAAAACGGTTATGTTTTTTCTTGGCATGATCTTATCAGAAAACCATTGGGAGAGTTTTTGAGCAGGTATTTCGCCGGTCAAGGTTACAAAGATGGAGTGCACGGCTTGGCTCTTTCACTTTTACAATCGTTCTCTGAGCTGGTGTTATATTTGAGAGTTTGGGAAGTTCAGGGGTTCTCTGATCTTAAAATTTCAAAGAGTGAAATTTCTTCGGAGTTGGGCAAATCGGTAAAGGATTTAAGATGGTGGATTAGAAAGGAGTTCTCTTGGCTAAGATTCCTCATGTCGCGGTAATTATTCTTTCCTGGAATGGTAAAAAGGATGTTTTGGAAACCATTCAGTCATTGAAAAAATCCAATCAGACAGGTTTTAAGATGGAAATTTTTCTTATAGACAATGGTTCGGCCGATGGCACTCCGGAAGACGCAGAAAAACTTAACATTAAGGTCAGGAAGCTGACTAAAAATTTTGGTTTTGCAAAAGGTAACAATATCGGTATGAAGGAAGCCGTAAAAGATGGATTTGATTATATTGCGCTTCTTAATGGCGATACGTTGGTTGACAAGGATTTGGTAAGAAACATTTTTCTTGCACATCAGAAGATAACCAATGCCGGAGCAATTTCACCCAAAATTTATTTTGCAAAAGGTTTTGAGTATCACAATAAATACAAACCCTCGGAGCTTGGGCGCGTTATTTGGTATGCCGGAGGTGTCATTGATTGGAAAAACGTTTATGGATCAAATCGGGGAGTAGATGAAGTTGATGGTGGCCAGTTTGACAAGACTTTCAAAACAGACTTTGCCACAGGCTGCTTTGTCATGTATAAAGCAAAAGCTTTAAAAGAAGTTGGACTTTTTAACGAGAAGTACTTTGCCTATTTGGAGGACGTGGATCTTTCCCAGAGAATGAAAAGGGCGGGATGGAAAGTGCTCTACTCTCCCAAGGGTTTTATGTGGCATAAGGTTTCCCAGAGCTCCGGCATTGGTAGTCAGCAAAATGATTATTTTCTAACGAGAAACAGAATGCTTTTTGGTATGACTTACGCTTCAATGCGTACAAAATTTGCTCTAATTCGTGAAAGTGTAAAATTATTACTCAGTGGCCGAGAGTGGCAGAAAATTGGTATACGTGATTATTATTTGGGAAGATTTGGAAAGGGGTCGTGGAAATGAAAATTACGGCAATAATTCTAGTAGGAGGCATATACGACAAAAATCTTCTTACGAAATGCTTGAATTCTGTTTCGTGGTGTGACGAAATTGTTAAGGTTGAAACAGATGGTTTAAAGGGTAGTTTCGCTGATTGGAGGAATGAAGGGGCCAGGAAATCAAATGGTGACTGGCTTTTATATGTCGATACTGATGAGGAAATAACAGACAATCTCCAGAAAGAGATTGAATTTACAATTAACAATTTACAATTTACAAATTCAGCATATGCAATTCCGCGTAGGAATTTTATTTTTGGGAAAGAGATGAAGCATTGTGGTCTTTGGCCGGACTTTGTGTTGCGTCTGATCAAAAAAGATAAATTAAAAGGCTGGACAGGAGATCTTCATGAGCAGCCAAAGGTGGATGGTAAAACCTGTCATTTAAAAGAATCACTAATCCATAATAAGCATAAGACCCTAGCGGAAATGGTGGAAAAGACAAACGATTGGAGTGAAATTGAGGCGCGCCTTATGTTTGATGCTAAACATCCCCCGATGAATATTTTTAGATTTTTCTCTGCTGGGCTAAGGGAGTTTTGGCGTAGAATGGTGATACAAATAGCATTCTTAGACGGGTCGGATGGAATTATCTATGCACTCTATCAGGTTTTTAGCAGATTGATTTCGTATTCCAAACTTTGGGAGTTACAGATGAAAAGTAATACAAGTAATAAGGGTATAACAGGTAATAGAGGTTAGACACTCTGGTTATTCTTGAATTACTTTTATTACTTTAATTACTTTAGTTACCTATATTATTATGCGCGCAGCAATTTATAATCCATATTTAGACAGTTTGGGTGGAGGCGAACGTTATACTATGGCCTTTGTAGATGTATTAGTGAAGCAGGGGTATGTGGTTGATGTTGAATGGCGAGATATGGAAATTAGGGAAAAGTTGGAGAAACGCTTCGGTAAAAATTTTTCAAAGGTTAATTTCGTTACTGATATTAAAAGGGGTGACGGCTACGATTTATGTTTTTGGGTCTCTGACGGTAGTATTCCAACGCTTCGTGCCAGACGCAACCTTTTGCATTTTCAAGTTCCTTTCCATCACGTCGGGGGTGCGAGCCTTATTAATAAAATGAAGTTATTTAGAATAGAAAGAATAATATGCAACTCTAATTTCACAAAAAACGTAATAGATCGGGAATATGGAGTTGAAGGCATTGTTGTTTATCCCCCGATTGATGTAGTTAAAATTAAGCCAAAAAGAAAAGAAAACATAATTCTCTCTATGGGCCGATTTTCGGAGTTAAAGCAATCAAAACACCAGGACATTTTGGTGCAAGCCTTTAAAGAGTTGGTGAATGGTGGGCTATCTGAATGGAAACTGGTACTGGCTGGCGGAGTAGAAGTGGGCGCGACCGAATTAGTTAGACGTCTCAAAAAGGCATCTGACGGTTACCCAATTGAGATAGTCGAAAGCCCAAGTTTCGATTACGTGGTGGATCTTTACGGTAAATCTAGAATATTTTGGACGGCATCCGGGTATGGTGAGAACGAGGAGAAAAATCCTGAGAAAGTTGAACATTTTGGGATGGCTGTTATTGAGGCAATGGCCGGCGGTGAAATCTGCCTCGCTTATAATGCAGGAGGCCATAAAGAAACAGTCAATAATGGAGTAAACGGCTATCTATGGGAGATCGTTCCCGAACTTTTAAAAAAGACTAAGGCTGTTTTGGAAAACTCTAAGGATGCGCGGCAAATTGGTAGGAAGGCATTAGAAGCCTCGAAACTTTACTCCGAGGAAAGATTTCAAAGAGAAGTTCTTGAACTTTTATTATGAAAGTATCAATTGTGATTCCCTGGTGTAACACTGAATGGTTGGTTCAGAAGAATCTACCGGCTGTTTTGGCAGCCGCCCGAAATTCTAAAAATAATATCTTGGAAATAATTATTGTTGATGACGGATCTAAGGACGCCAGCGTTTCGGCAATTGAAGATAAGTTTCCCGACATTAAATTGATCAGGCATAAAATTAACAGAGGTTTTTCTGCAAGCGTCAATACGGGTGTTCGAGCATCAAAAGGAGAGTTGGTTTGTCTTCTCAATAGTGATGTCATCCCTCAAATTGATTTTTTAGAAGCGGTTTTTATTCACTTTAGAGATCCTAAAGTTTTTGCGGTATCGCTCAATGAAGACGGGGAGTTTGGTTGGGCAAAAGGAGTTTTTGAAAGTGGTTTTATAAATCATTCACCCGGGCCAAAATCCACAACTCCACATAAGACTTTTTGGGTGAGTGGAGGAAGCGGAGTTTTTAGAAGAAAAATATGGATGGAACTGGGGGGAATGGACGAAAGACTTTTCTCACCTTTCTATTGGGAGGATCTGGATTTGTCATATCGAGCCATGAAAAGAGGTTATCAGCTTATTTGGGATCCAAACGCAAAAGTTGAACATAAACACGAAACGACAATGAAAAGACTTCCTCAGGAATATGTAAACAGAATTCGCGAGAGGAATCAGCTTCTTTTTATTTGGAAAAACCTGACGAGCATAAGATTTACGAGAAAGCACATTTTGGGTCTGGTTAAGAGGGTCGTAACACACCCCGGGTACTTGAGAATAGTAATTATGGCACTAATTAAAATTGGACCGGTTCTTAAGGCAAGAGTTAAAGAAACGAAGGAGGCAAAAATTTCGGATGAACTGATATTTTCAAGATTTTTCTAATATGAATCTGTCGATAATTATTGTCAATTATAATACAAAAAATCTAACCCTGGCGTGCATTGGCTCTGTCGTAAAGTCAAAACCGAAGGTTAGTTACGAAGTGATTGTTGTAGATAATGGTTCTGATGAAAAACTGTCCAATTCGAAAGATTACAGACTTATCGAAAATAAAGGGAATTTGGGATTTGCCAAAGCGGTTAACCAGGGAATTAAAACCGCAAAAGGAAAACATATTCTTCTTCTTAATTCTGATACGCGGGTTCAGAAAGGATCGATTGATCAATTATATGAGTTTGCCGTATCTCATCCAGACGCCGGAATGGTTGGCCCAAGGTTAACCAATAAAGATGGGAGTACCCAGTCATCTGCTTATCATTTTCCGACTCTTTTTGGTGCAATAAGAGAATTTTGGTTTGACGAGAAGAATGTTTATGAAAAATATTCTCCCGGTGAAAAGATTGAAGTGAAAGTGGACGCATTGGTAATGGCGGCGGTTTTGATAACCCCAAAAGCATTGGAAAAAGTAGGGCTTCTTGATGAAAAATATTTTATGTACTTTGAGGATTTAGATTACGCAAGACGTTTGAAAAAATCGGGTCTCAAGGTTTATTACTATTCGAAAAGCATTGTCGACCACATTCACGGAGCGAGTGGAAAAGACTTGGTGGAAAAAGGGAATCAATGGAGAAGACTTATACCGTCAAGTAAAATCTATCACGGGGTTTTGATGCATAGTCTAATAAATTTTGTTTTGTGGAGTGGTCAGAAACTGGGAGGTTTGATTCCGATTTTACTCCTAATTCTCTTAATTGTTCCTACTTTTTACAAGCTTTCTCAGCCCGGCTTTTTTCCGATGCATGATGATCTTCAGGCCTTTCGAGTTTATGAGATGGAGAAATGTTTTGTTGATTTTCAGATTCCTTGCCGTTGGGTTCCTGATGCAGGTTATCAGTATGGTTACCCCCAATTTAATTATTATCCGCCCCTACCTTATTATATTGGGGCGGGACTTCATAGAGTAGGGATTCAATATATAGACACTGTAAAGATTCTTTTTATTGCTGGTTATATTCTTTCGGCAATTACGATGTACATGTTGGCCTCAACTCTCTTCAAATCCTCCTGGATCGGAGTCGTTGTTGGGGCCCTATATACATACATTCCCTATAAAGCGGTTGAAGTTTATGTAAGAGGAGCCTTAAGTGAATTTTGGGCCCAGATTTTCTTTCCTCTGATTTTCTGGACGATATATAAGTTAATGAGAAACGGAAAGATGAAATACCTTCTTTGGCTGGGAGTTTCCATTGCATTTTTAGCAACCACTCATGTTCTAATGACAGTGATTTTCATTCCCGTAGCGGGAATTTGGGCCATTTACTGGTTGTATAGGGAAAAGTGGAAGAATTTTGGAAAAATTATCTGGTCCGGGATTTTGGGATTCTCTCTGTCTGCATTTTTTATTCTTCCCGTTATCTTTGAAAGAAAATTTGCCCACGTTGATAGCCTTCTTTCGGGATATTTTGATTACAGACAGCACTTTGTAAGTCTTTACAAGCTTTTCATTTCAAGGGAGTGGGGATATGGATCCTCGGGGTTCCCGAATGAAAAACTAAATCTCTCACTCGGAATTATTCAATGGGTAGTGGGAATTGGAGCGGTGCTTTTGGCTTTGACCAAATTCAAAAAAGATAAGCGAACTTCAATTCTTGCACTTTTATTATCAGGAATAACTCTTGGATCTATCTTTATGATGCATATGAAATCAAGCTTCATTTGGGCAAAATTACCCTTCTTGTGGTATATGCAATTTCCATGGAGATTTTTGGCGATAAGTATATTTCTTCTTTGTCTATTAACAGGATTCTTTATTCATTTCTCAGGCAGGTTTAAATATGTTTTAGGAATTATTATAATTGTAGCCTCAATTGCTCTAAATCTGTTGTTCTTTGTTCCAAAAGATTGGTTAAATATTACAGACGCCGAAAAGTTCTCGGGGCAGTCTTGGGAAAAGCAGTTAACAATAAGTATTTTTGATTACCTACCGATTTACGGAGTTCTTCCTCCTTGGAGTAAAGCACCTGAACTTCCGGAGGTACTTGAGGGAAATGTAAAGTTTTTGGAATATAAAAAGGGAAGCGATTATCAAACCGGCAGGCTTGATGTTTCCAAGGATTCCGTAGTTCGTCTTCCTCTTTTTGATTTTCCCGGAATGGTTGTAAAAGTGGACGGAAAAGTAATCCCTCACATTAACAATAATTGTACAAACGAGCGCTATTGTCGAGGTTTAATTACATTTAATATTCCCCAAGGGAATCATTCCATCGAAGCTTTCCTGACCGATACTCCTATAAGAAAAATTGGGAATGCCATTACACTTATTAGTTTTATATCAATGGTTTTAATATACTTTAAAAGTAAGAAAACATATGCAAAGAACCATTAAATTTCTCGTAAAGCATAAATTTCTTTTAATTGTCGTATTGTTAACTATCCCCACCTTTTTTCGGATGCTTAGGCCAGGAATCTATTCAATGCAGGACTATCATGCTTTTCGGCAATATGAGTTTAACCAATGCGTAAAAGCCGGTCAGATTCCTTGCCGCTGGGCACCTGACGCGGGCTTGGGTTATGGTGTACCGCTTTTTAACTTCTACGGACAGTTTGCATATGCCATCGGCGAGGGCTATATCCTTTTGGGCGGTCAGGTGATTGATTCGATAAAGTTCCTTTTCATTCTCTCGCTTTTGGGGTCATCCGTTGCCATGTATTTTTTGGCGAAACATATATGGAAAGACAATTTATCTGCCCTTGTTTCGACAACTCTTTATTTATATGCTCCGTATCGTGCCGTAAACGTTTGGGTAAGGGGAGCTCTTCCCGAGGCATTTTCTTTCATCTTATTCCCATTAATACTTTTAGCCGTCGAAAAAAAATCTCTTTCGTGGTTTTCACTACTCCTTTCGCTTTTAATTATTACTCACAACCTTTCTCTTATCATGTTTCTTCCCATACTTGGTTTATGGATTATCTATAGGAAATATTGGAAAGCGTTTGGTGGTGGTGTTGTCTCGTTGCTACTCAGCGCTTTCTATGTCTTACCGGTCATATTTGAATCCAAATATGTAAGCTTATCAAACATAGTTTTCGGATATTTTGACTACAAAGCACACTTCATTTCTTTATACCAGATATTCATATCCAGATATTGGGGTTATGGAGGATCTACGTGGGGGACGGGTGATGAGTTAAGTCTTAGTGTAGGCATCCTGCAGTGGGCCGTGCCGCTTTTAGCATTAATTTTCATTCTTATTAAAAGAAAAATTAGAGAAAGCACAACGTTTCTTATTTTAGTTGGAACGGGATTATTTTATGCGTTTCTCACCCATAGTAGGTCCATATTTTTTTGGATTCATGTTCCGGGGATGGCATATATCCAGTTTCCATGGCGGTTTTTGGGAATGGTTACCTTTTCCTTTACTTTGGCATCAGGCTATTTAATTGGAATGTTTAAAAACAGAATGAAAATAATGATTGCGGTTTTAACAGTTTTGACTGCTGTAATACTGAGCGTCTCATTTTTCAGGGAAGACAAATGGTTAAAGATCAATGACAACGATCTTTTTACAGGGGATGAATGGACGAATCAAAAAACGGCATCAATTGGAGATTATTGGCCAAATTTTGGTCACGCCATCCCAAAGGTTCCAAGCGATGGAACATATATTAATTATTTCCCCGGCTGGATAGGGGCAACGCCTGATGAAAATGGCCTGATTCCTTCTGAAGGAGTTGTTTTTACGGATACTCCTATCAGAAAAGTCGGGAATATGGTTTCTTTAATT
>CAZCNT010000024.1:0-9598 GCA_964500695.1 uncultured Gammaproteobacteria bacterium
ACGGGAGAAGTAATCAAAACCGTTCCATCAGTATCATTACTAATTGTTTCCGCATTCCCGAATGTAATATCGTTGCCTGTAATTGTTAAGTCTCCGGAAAGACTGGTAATTGGAGATGTAATAAGTACTGTCCCATCAGTGACATTATTTATAGTTTCCCCGTTACTTAAGGAGATCTCATTTGTAAATGTTCCACTAAAGCCGATTCCTGTTGCAAGTGTTCCCCCCGCCGTGTCGGAGATACTAATGCCGGTTGTGATATTTCCTCCGGAGTTGGTAACAGTTAGTCCGTTAGTCATACCGGAGGCAGCAGCCGAGTCAATTTTTATGCCGTCGGTTACAACCGTTGTCCCTGCCAGTGTTGTGTCAAGTTGTTGAACCAAGATGAGGCTTTCGGTGGTGGTATCCGTAAACGATCCCGCTACGGCATTGTTTATTGTCAGTCCGTTCTGGGTGGTGGCGGATCCACCGTTATTGATAACATTCATCGTGAAGGCGTTAAGGGCTCCTGTCGGGGTCCAGCCAAAGGTGGTGGCATTAACTCCGTGAGCCAGGGTTAATGCCCCGTCGGGATCCGTCAAAGCATTCCATTTCATGGCTGTTGCCGTTATTCCTGCAGAGCAGGAAAAGGCACCTGTCGAGTTGGTAATGGTACAGCCGGTTGATCCCGACCCTCCTCCTATGAGGATGTCTCCCGTTCCTGTGTTGTTAAGGTTCAGGGCCCCTGTTCCCTTGGCATCTATGGAAAGAGCAACATTGGCATCTCCTCCCGTTGCCGCTAAAGTTACGCCGTTACCGGTTGCAGCATTGGCAATTGTTATTTCATTAACTGCGGAAGCGACAGGGGTAAATCTCAAAAATTCATTGTCATTGGTGTCTAAAATATCGGCACCGGTTAGTTTTAAGTCTCCCGAAAGAGAAGTTACCCCCGCTGTTAAAGCCAGAGTTCCGTCTGTATCATTATCAATCTTTTCTCCCAAAGCAAAGGTAATATCTCCACCCACACCCGTATTAAATGTAAGTCCGGTTGTTCCTTGAACTACCAGGTTTCCTGCCAGAGTTAACCCTCCGCCTGTATCAAAGTCGGTAGCACTATTACCTATATTGGTAATAATATTGGTATTGGCATCCAAGGTACCGGAAAGAGTATGCGCTCCGACCGTATCGGTAGCCGCATCAAAAGTAATGCCTCCATTAGCTGCCAAAGCACCTGAGGCAGAAAGGGTAGTGAAGGCACCTGTATTTGGTGTTCCTGATCCTATGGTTCCCGGAGCTGCCCAGGTGGCCCCAATCAAACTGGAAGCATTGATGGTTCCCGAGTCCGAGTAGTTTAGGGATGCTCCCGTTCCCACCACCATGGCCGCAGTGGTATTGGTTGATCCGGTAATTCCTGAAAATGGTACGGAAGTTGCCGCCACTCCTGATCCAGAAATGGTTCCCGTACATACCAAGTTTCCATTACTGTTGGTGACTGTACACCCCGTTGATCCTGACCCGCCGCCAATGAGAATGTCTCCCGTACCTGTGTTATTGAGGTTTAATGCATCAGCACCTTTAGCATCAATGGAAAGGGCTATGTCAGTGTCTCCTCCTGTTGCAGCCAGAGTTACCACTCCTGCCGTTGCCGCATTGGCAATAGTCAGTTCATTAACGGCGGAAGCTACCGAGGTAAATTTTAAAAATTCATTGTCATTGGTGTCCAGGATATCTGCACCGGTTAGTTTAAGATCTCCCGAAAGTGTTGTCGTTGCCGCGGTGATGGTGACCAAATCGGAAGCAAAGGCAATGGTCGGATCGGTAGCTCCGGCATCAAATGTCCAGGTAATACCTGAGCCTGATCCAAATGTAGTTGTACCTATCTCGGTTGTATCAAGATTAATGGTGTAGGTGTCTCCTGTCAGGGAAGTGTCAACTCCGTTTGTACCGCCGTTGACGGCTAGTGTATCACCTTGAATCAAAGTGGAACTTCCTGAATCGGACGAAGTAGAAACTAGTGTTCCGGTCAGTTGGGTTGTCGGGACCTGACCGGTTGAATTGACGACTACCGTTCCGTTAACCGTTAGAACATTATCCCAACCGGCTCCAACTTTTAAGGCTGTCGAGGTGATGGTTGCTCCCGGATCGGTTAGCGCGCCTATTTCAACGGCATTAACGGTATCCGTACCGGCAGCATTGGTTGGAGAAAAAGCGGCAACATCCATGACGGTGTAGGTTAGGGCATCAGTTGCTCCTCCGGCGAAAGCAGGGGAAATGTCAATTACCTGATCCGATGCATTAGATAAAGAGGAGTTAACAATTAAAGAACCGGTTCCGGAAGCTAAAGAAAGATTTTTATTCGCCGCAATCGTTGTGTCTCCGTTTAAAGAAACCGCCCCCGTTCCTGTTCCGAAAGTGCCAGTTCCTGTTTGGGAGAAGTCACCCGTTGCTCCCAGCGTAGTGAAAGTTCCTGTATTTGGAGTGCCTGATCCTATGGTTCCCGGAGCCGCCCAGGTTGCTCCGATCAGGGTGGAAGCATTAATCGTTCCCGTTCCCGTGTAGTCAAGGGAGGCTCCTGTTCCCACGACCATTGCAGCCTGAGTGTTAGTTGCAGAGGTTAAACCTGAAAAAGGCATTGAGGTTGCAACAATTCCACTTCCTGAAATAGTTCCGGTACAGGCTAAGTTACCGTTTGAATTAGTGATCGTACAGCCTGTTGCCCCCGATCCTCCCGCAATGTTTACGTCTCCTGTTGCCGTACCGTTTAAGTCCAAGGTGTCACTGCCTTTGGAATCAATGGAAAGGGCGACATTGGTATCTCCACCGGTTGCCGCCAAAGTAACAACACCGTCTGCAGCAGCATTGGCAACCGTCAGTTCATTAACGGCAGAAGCTACCGAAGTAAATCTCAAAAACTCATTGTCATTAGTGTCTAGGATATCGGCACCAGTCAGTTTAAGGTCTCCCGAAAGAGAGGTAACGGGAGAAGTGATGAGTACTGTCCCATCTGTTGCATTACTTATCGTTTCCGCATTGCCAAATATAATGTCGTTGCCTGTAATTGTCAGGTCTCCCGAAAGAGAGGTAACGGGAGAAGTAATCAGTACCGTTCCGTCCGTGGTATTACTTATCGTTTCCGCATTGCCAAATGTGATGTCGTTACCGGTTACGGTCAAGTCACCCGATAGACTTGTTGTCGGAGTAGTGATTAATACGGTTCCATCCGTGGCATTACTTATCGTTTCCGCATTGCCAAATATAATGTCATTACCCGTAATAGTTATGTCGCCACCAAGAGTTGCTAGTCCCGTTCCCAGGAATGAATAACTTGGATTAGTTGAAGTGTTACCGAATGATACATTCTCTGTGCCATCTGATGTAGTTATGGCGAGATAGGGATTAGCCCCTTCAAGTATCTGGAGGGCATTTGCCGTTGCATCTTTAACAGCGATATTTGTAGCCTGATTACTTACGTTTATAGTCGGAGTGCCGCTATTGACATTCGTGAAAGCAAACTTGGCAGAGGCTGTTGCATTTGATCCTATTAAAACATCAACGGTATTGTTCTTGGGGAAGAGGGCTCCGCTTGCCTGGTTCCAGTAAATAGTTGAGGCTATTACCGTGTTTGCGTCGGTCCAAGAAAGATTTCCGCTACCGTCAGTCTGAAGGAAATAGCTCGCATTTTGGGCAGCCGGCCAGGTGTATGCCAGGCCGTTGAAAGTTACCAATCCGTCGATTGTCAGGTTACCCGTAGAAGTAATTCCGCCATTTAAGGCTACCAGGGTGGTTGTTGTGGCTCCCCGGCTGGTGACTGCGGCCAAGGTATCGGCTTCGGTTGCGGTCAAGGTTAGAGTGCCTCCGAGAGAAACCGATCCGCCCCCGGTCAATATTCCGGCGGAATTAACCGTCAGGGAAGAATTAGCTAGTTCAGTGTTGGCAACACAACCGGCGCAAGTGACATCTGAGGCATTGATTGTACCTGTGCCCGAGAAATCCAAAGAGGCGCCGGTGCCAACCACCATGGCAGCCGTGATGTTCGTTCCGCTTGTCAGGTCTGTAAAAGAACCTGAAAAACTATTGGATCCGGTCGCAAGCTGAATCCATGAGGCGCCATCCGAGTAGTAAATATTGTCATCCCCGGTATTGAAAACTATCGATCCTGGCCCAATACTCATGGGATTTGCCGAATATTCTCCAAGTTTGACTTGTCCTTTAAAGATGGCGTTTCCGGATTCAACCGTTAGTGCTGCTCCCTGGAGATTGCCTCCGGTGCGCTTTAATACCAAAGCAGATCTACTGCTGTCGTTTTGCCCTTCCTCATCAAGGGTTATAGTAAGAACGTTATCAAGGGCAGAACCTGTTCTGGTGATTGATGCGGAGTCTGAAGCCCCTTGAGATATTGCAAAATCTCCGGAATCCTGTGAATAGCCGTAAATACTGGTAAGTTTGCCCGCGGAAGTTAAACGGTCTAGTCCGCCTGTTACAATACTGCCGTCTGTAATTAGGTTACCTGAAGCATGGGCGTTGCCAAGGGCATCTACCAAAAAGCGGGTGGTCAAATTTGAGGAACCGTTTTCAAGTTTTAATAAATTATAACCCGTTGAGTCGTTTGGAACTATTCCGTAGTAGAGTGATCCTGTTGTCAGGTTGGGAGCCTTAGCATTAAGAAGGTTTCCATCACTGCCTTCAAAGATAAAATTAGTGACCCCAATGCCATCAGGATTAATGTCAATGTTACCTCCGGATCCATCTGATGTTTTTATGGTTACAGCCTGGCCGGTAAGAAGCAGGTTTCCCTCTCTGGATTTGATTGTGGGCGATAAGCCGGCAAGTATCAGCTCCCCGTCAGAGTTAATGACCGGAATTGTTTCCGGTCCGGCGCCGGTTTCCGGATCTGCTGCGGGAAACCCGTTCAGGTTAGATAAAATATTGGCCGTAGAAACGGGAATCCTGGCCGTTCCTGAGGGGGAGGCCATCTCGGGTTCAAGAAATAACTTCTCATTCTGGAAGAAAAGATCAGTCGGAACTCCCGGGATCAATATCGTAGCAGATCCATCTGTATCAGTTGTTACCGTCTGCGGGCTGGAAGTAAAAAGTGCTTCAGTGCTTTCGGAGGAGTTATAAAGTTTGAAAGTCATTGTTTGTGAGCCCACCTCGGGAATACCGTTTTGATCAGTTAATGTTAATTTTGCATAAAGATTCCAGGCTGCAATTACCGCTCTGTTTGCGGGAATCGGACTTGCACTTGGCTTTGGCACGGCCGGATTTTGGTTGACACTTGGATTTTGAATTGGAAGCTCTTGGGCAAGATCGCTTTTGGATGGAATTGGAGACCTAAGCTTGCTTACAAGCAGGAAGATTAAGACTACCAAAGTACTACTCAAACCAACAATCAGCCAGGTTTTAAATTTGGTTTTGTTTTTTTTGATTCTAATGGAAGAAACTGATGAGGGATTGTCAGTCTGAATCGGATTCTGGTCAATTTTTCCGCTTGCCTTGGCCCAATCGAAAAATCTTTTTAAGGAAATTGACTTTCTCCGAGCCGTGGCTGAAGATGAATTTTTCAATACCTCCGCCTGGTAAGTTTTGACTATTTCGGGTGATATTTTGGGTAGGATGGGCATGGGTTGGTTAATTGGTTGATTTGTTTATTGGTTGGTTAGACTCAAGCCAGGTTAGAAACTGACGCACATCGCTTTCATAGTTTTTGACGGTATTTGGTGAAATTTTTTGAGCCTTGAGATGGGCACAAAACTCTCTAAGCATGGGGTTAAGTTGCGACTTAACCCCCCCGGTAAAAGAAATGTTTTCGATCTCCGCCATAAAATCAGAATCAATAACTTGCGACATCACCAGGAATCTGGACAAATGTCTTAAGGTTGAGAGTCTGCGGTTGATGGTTTTACCCGGAAATTCGTTAACTTTCATAAAGCTTACATATTCCCGGGCCAGGTCAGGATTAAGAAAAGGCACAGCTTCCGTAAGACTTTCAACAAATGACCCGAAAGAGCGAATTTTTAAAAGAGTCCAGCTGACAAAATGATTTAAATCACTTTTGTAATTTTTATGAGACTTGGGGGATAGGCCTAATGCTGTTAAATATTTGATGAAACTATCCTTTACCGAATCTAATTTATTATCTATCATAATTTTAGGTTTAAATTATACAAATTATACTAACTATCCTATTATTAAAAGCTTCCTGCGAGCTGTCAATAGCCTCTTTGTGGATTTGGTAATATACGTTCTGGAAAACTATTTCACGGTGTTTATAGTATAATAACCGCATACATATTACGCACAGTGAAAAACATTTCACCTTCGATGGGGGCAATATAGTGCGTTTTTTTAGTCGTTTTACACACAATCGACAAGGCTGGATATTATCTTGCGGAAAAATGCGGAAATAAATTTGATGATATTACAATGCGGAAAACTCTGCTTATTGATATATATCAATGTATATCAACCATAGCCAGATAATTGATAGATGATTTCTTCTGGTAATTAGCAAATAACATTTTGGAGTGCCAGGAAAATTTCCGAAGATTTTGTTCCGTGTTTTTGGCAATTAAATTTTATTACACAAGTTACTTGCAATTTTAGTATGAGGATCTACAATTTGGCTATGACGAAAGTCAATGTAAATATGGCAGTTAAATACGACCATACTACAGTCGAAAAGAAATGGCAAGATAGGTGGGAAGCAGAAAAACTTTATGTTGCGGATATTGCCACGGCCGATAATCCTTTTTTTAACTTATGGATGTTCCCTTATCCCTCCGCAGAAGGACTTCATGCGGGCCATGCATTCGCTTCGACCGGAAGTGATATCTATGGCAGATTTATGAGGATGAATAAAAAAGATGTTTTTCAGCCAATTGGCTATGACTCCTTTGGGATACATAGTGAAAACTATGCTATTAAAATAAACGAAAAACCCGGGGAAGTTGTAAACAGAACTACAAAAAATTACGAAAAGCAAATGCGGTCACTTGGCCATGGCTATGATTGGACGCGGACCGTGACAACTTCTGAGGTGGATTATTATAGATGGACACAGTGGCTCTTTATCAAAATGTTTGAAGCCGGACTTGCCTATAGAAAGAAAGCCACCGTGAACTTTTGTCCTTCATGTAAAACCGTTTTGGCTGATGAGCAGGTGATAGACGGAAAATGCGAGCGCTGCAGCACGGTTGTGGGAAAGAAGGATCTTGACCAGTGGTTTTTTAAGATTACGGATTATGCCGAAAGGCTCCTTACCGGCTTAGACAAAATAGACTGGAGTGAGAGGGTCATCACGGCTCAGAGAAACTGGATAGGGAAGAGCGAGGGCATGATTATTAACTTTAAGACTGAAGAGGGCCGCGATCTTCCCGTTTTTACTACACGCCCCGACACGCTTAACGCTGTCACATTTATGGTTGTTGCTGATGAGAAGTTGTATAACGAGGAAAATCCCGAAAAAATTGGTGAGTTTACGGGTCAGTACGCCCTAAATCCCCTAAACTCCCAAAAACTTCCAATCTGGAAGACAAATTATGTGGCGCCGGAGTATGGTACAGGAAACATAATGGGAGTTCCGGTGCACGATGAGCGTGATAGAGAATTTGCCGAAAAGTATCATTTAGATATAGTGGAAAAAGACCCTGACGAGACTCTCTGGCAAAAGATTGAAAAAGAGGGATGGGGCAAAAAACACACCAATTATCATCTGAGAGACTGGCTCGTTAGCCGTCAAAGGTATTGGGGGGCGCCGATTCCCATGATTGATTGCCCGAAATGCCGTTGGGTAGCGGTTGCCGAAAAAGATCTGCCGGTACTGCTTCCAAATATATCAGACTATAAACCCGAAGGCACGGGACGTGGTCCTTTGGCAAACCATAAAGAATTCTACACCGTGAGGTGCCCGCGATGCGGGTCCGAAGCCCGCCGAGAAACAGATGTTATGGACACCTTTGTAGATTCTTCGTGGTATTTCCTGGCATATCCGAATGTTGGCACAAAAGAATGGAAAAATGTCCCTTCGGCAAGCTCAGGACAGGCTTTCTTTGATGAAAAAATTATGAAAGCCTGGCTACCTGTTAATCTCTATTTTGGCGGGGCGGAACACTCGGTACTTCATCTTATGTATGCACGGTTTGTGACGATGGTGTTATATGACCTTAAGTTTCTTGATTTCGATGAACCGTTTCCGCGATTTTATGCCCACGGACTTATGATTAAAGACGGAGCAAAGATGAGTAAAAGCAGGGGAAACGTGATCAACCCGGATGAATACATAAAAAAGTTCGGCGCTGATGCGCTTCGAATATACCTGGCGTTTATGGGGCCAATGGATGCCTCACCGGACTTTAGAGACTCCGGTATAGAAGGGGCAAGTAGGTTTTTAGGCAGGGTTTGGAGGCTATTTCACCAATCACCAATCACTAAACACCAATCACCGGATGAAGCAGTCGTTTCAAAGTTGCACTCCGTTATAAAAGGGGTTACAGAGGATATAGAACAGTTTAAATATAATACCGCCCTTGCCAAGATTATGGAATTGGTTAATTTTTTGACTAATAACCAATCACTAATAACTAATAACGAGCTTGGCGTTCTCGCCAAGCTTCTGGCCCCGTTTGCGCCCCACATGATGGAGGAAATATGGGTGGAAGCACTTGGCATGCCTTTTAGCATTCACAAGGCTCCTTGGCCCGTATATGAGGCCAAATACACGGTGGAGAACGAAGCTACGATAATTATCCAGATTGATGGGAAGCTTCGTTCTCAATTAACAATTACCAATTTACAATTTACAAAGGAGGAGGTTGTCGAAATCGCGAAAAAAGACACTAAAATTACTAAGTATCTTGATGGATGTAAAATTAAGAATATAATTTTTGTTAGTGGAAAACTTCTTAACTTCGTCACGGAATAGAACCTTATTACTTCTGGGGGTTATTGGCTTAATTTTAATTGCCGGCGGGATTTTTTATGCAGGGTTAAATACCGGCGGGACAAAAGTTGAGGTTTTAAACGTCGGGACAGCAGAGGATAATTTGAAAAATATAACAGCAGAAATTTCGGGAGAGGTGCAAAACCCGGGGGTTTACAAACTAACAAGCGGATCAAGAATTGACGACTTGTTGACTGCCGCCGGGGGGTTTTCCGGTAAAGCCGATAGAGTTTGGAGCGGTAAATATTTAAACCGCGCCGCCGTAATTACGGATGGACAAAAAGTATATGTTCCTTTATCAAACCAGCAATCGAACGATTTAAGTGCCAACAAAAGTGACGGTGTCAAAACAGATCAATCGGTTTTGGGCGTGACAGGGTCGCACCCTGTCAATATCAATACGGCAAGTCTTACAGACCTCGATTCACTGCCCGGAATTGGCCCGGTTTACGGCCAAAGTATCATTGAACACAGGCCGTACTCAACTGTTGAGGAATTGTTGTCAAAAGGCGCTTTGAAGAAGGTCGTATATGAAAAAATCAAAGACATGGTTTCTATTTATTAGTTTAGTTTTATTAATTATCTTTCGTTATTTTACAACCCGTCCTGTTTACAAAAACGGGGACACCGTCCGAATAACTGCCGATGTTTTATCGGACCCTATCAGATATTCAACTTCTC
>CAZCNT010000025.1:0-1387 GCA_964500695.1 uncultured Gammaproteobacteria bacterium
GGCTCATTGGCCATAACTTGAGCCCAACGAATATAAATCGCCTCATCTGCAAAAACGGGAAGGATGGTAAGGTTAGTCAGTCTGAGAGTAATCCCAAGTAGAAAAATAGCAATTCCAGCTAAAATAACCCATTTCCAATCATTCCAAAATTTCTTCATTTAAGTAGTTTAGTCTTTTTTTGCTCAAACTTGTATTTACTAATTATTCGTTTACCTGTTTTTGCTTCGATTTGTTTTCGCGCAGTTCCTGCTATTTTTCCACCCTCTTTTGCCACTTTTCTATTCTTTGGGAACGTATCGGGCATTTTTACTTTCGATATCTCGGTGGTTGCTGTTTCAGCAAGCATATTCAACACGAGTTCTAAATTGGTCATATTATCTCTCAAGCTTTCTTTTTTGAGTTTTTTATACTTTTTATAATTTTTTGTCCTCAAACCTGCCCAAGCAAATGTTATATCATCAGTCAAAATTGCAAATTCATTTGAGCTTTTAACGCCCCTCTCATCCCATTCATTAGTAAGATCTTTTCTAATTTCGATGCTTTTTAGTCTTAAGTCCACCCATGATTTTGAATAACCTTTTTTAAGATATGTAGATAATGCTCTTTGTATTGCCTTTTCAGGATCTTCTGTTTCTTCAATTCTTTCATATCCAACTCTTGCTAGCCACAATTTAAATGGCTCTGCGTTTGGAGAAGGTATGGATTGAATTAGTCTTAAAATTGTTTCGGTTTCGGCAACATCTGTAATGCGCATTTTCCCATCGAGGGCTTTCATTTTCAAACCGTTACATTTTGTAACGGTTTCATCGGAACCTTCGTCGATCAGTCTCTTTTTAAGCACCCTCCAATAAACTTGAGGGTTAGAACTATCAGTTAGTGCGGCGACGACATCAACCACAGAAAAATACCATTTCTCTTCATTCTCATCCCAATGTCTGCGTATCTCTTTCTGTTTGAAAAGGATAATTTTTTCTTTTTTCATTAGAAAAACAAGACTATTTTAGTTTTTTAAATTCTTTTGTATCAATATTGTAATAATAAAGCTTTTCTGGATCTTCAGTATCTTCAATAGATTTAGTTGATAAAGTAATCACTCTAGCTCCCGATTCAAATTCACGACTCGAAAATATTATTTCTCCTATTGCCTCTGCCAATTTTTCCGGTTTAGTTGCCCCGTCACTAGAAAATTTCAATTTTTCGGAAATGGTTTTAAGCATGGGTGTGTCAATGTAAACTGGAAGAATATTTAATATCTTGATATCTTTATTTTCAATTGCAACCGCATCGAAATATATATCAAGTGCTGCTTTTGATGAACAATACAATCCCAAACCTGCTTCTGCAAAACGATCGGATGTTGAAGAGATATTTATAATCACACTTCCTT
>CAZCNT010000025.1:1487-9200 GCA_964500695.1 uncultured Gammaproteobacteria bacterium
CCTGCTTCTGCAAAACGATCGGATGTTGAAGAGATATTTATAATCACACTTCCTTGAAGTTTAGATTTTAATTGTGAAGTTAATTTAATTGGTGCTATTAAATTTAAACCAAATGTATTTATAAATGTCTCGTTTTTAAACTCTAGTGAATTTTCAGCATAAACAACACCAGCATTGTTTACCAAAAAATCAATTTTATTTTCAGGAATCGATGATTTAATTAAATCAAAACTTCCATCTTTCAATAAATTTGCTTTAATCCACACGAAGTTATCATTTTTTATTTTTGCATCGGTACGTGATACCCCATAAACCTTAAGTCCATTTTTCAAAAACATTTCAGCAATGCTTTTTCCAAGTCCATAACTAGTTCCAGTCACAACAGCTATTTTCATCACTCAAATTCTAGCATAATTGAAGCTTAATTAAACCTTATACTTCCCCATTATTGCATTAATACGAACCATTATGAGTCCTTTTAGTCCTTCAATTGAATCCTTTATAGGGCTTACTTTTGTTCCCTCTTTATGATGCCAATCAACCGGTACTTCAATAATTTTATATCCCAACTTTCTTGCCACATATAAAATTTCCAAATCAAATCCTGCAAAAACCGATGCCCCCGTTGTGGAACTTTTCTCCCCAAAAATCCGGAGCCTTCCAAAAATTTTCTTTGCCGCTTCCCTCCCAAACGCCTTAAAACCGCACTGTGTGTCTTTATATGAAAGTCTTAAGATCAAATATCTCAAAATTGAAAATCCATAAGCCATAATTTTTCTAAATATTGGGGCCCCTTCTCTACCTCTTCTTGAACCGATGACGACATCAAATCCTTTTTCAAATTTCGGTAAAACTTTTTCCAGTTGATCAATGGGGGTTGCTTGGTCTGTATCGGTAAAAAGTATTATTTCTCCATTTGCCTTCAGAACTCCGGCGGTAACCGTTCCCGCTTTTCCTCTATGAGGTTCTTTCAGGACTTTAAAATTATTGTGTTTTGAGGCAAAATCATTGGCAATTTTTAAGGTACCATCTGTTGAGCCGTCATCAACAAACAATATTTCCCAGGAATACTTCTTATTACTGAGGTAGTCATAAACAGATTCCAGAATACCCGTTCTTAAATTATATTCCTCGTTATATGCCGGAATTACTACTGAAAGATATTTCATTATTGGGTGTATCCAAACATGGAATTAGTTAAATTAGAATCTTCCCCTTCACAGTTTCTATTTACTCCCTCATTAGTATAGCGTTTGTAATCAGGCAGAGTTAGCCCCAAGGCGCCAAAACCAAGATCGATTCCATCTACGATTGACTGGGGAAAGACAATCGAATAAACAGGCGCTTTGCTTATCGGATCTTTTACTTTTAATCCGGCCATGTAAAAAAGATATCTATAACCAAACTGATATCCGGGGGCAGTTATATATGAAATTGCAACACAAGGATAGTCATGCTCCCTGGCGTCTTTTATAACAAACTTAATTAGTTCCTTTTTCTCAATGTATCCGTTTCTACTTGTATTGTGAGTGGCAAAACTATACAGGTTTCCATACAGAAAAATCACAATGACAAATACTCCATATCTAAGAAGGGGTTTTTGTTCCAACAGATAAACAACGCCGACAGCAATAATTGCTACCCAGATTACGTTCATTCCATTAAGATAGTATTCCGAAACATTAATGGGGTTCAGCGTAAAAAATGTAATATAAAGTACCTGCCAAAAAAACATTATCGTCCCCAATTGCCCTGGTAATCTTTTTTTGTAAATAAGGAAAACAAAAACTGCTGCTAAGGCGTAAAAGGTAAACTTTACAATCCCTCCCGGATAGTGGAAACCCCAGAATAGTCTTGTTGTGTTTGCATAAGTTAACTGCATTACTCTATCCAGTTTTGCAAACCCCGGGGATGACCCGCCTGAATAATCTTTATTCGTAGTTAACGAGGAAACAATTGATTTTGTCTGAGAAAATCCGTGCCTTGATTCAAAAAGTAAAAATGGAGAAAGGGTTACAAAAAAAATTATTAAACCCAATATGATGCTTTTAAGTGCCAGTTTCTTTTTTGAAAAAATCTGGGCAAGAGGCACCAATGGAACCAGTAAAGCCAAGGCCAGGTTTAACTCCCAGACAAGTCCCCAGAGAAACCCAATTAAAAGATATGCTTTGTCTTTGCCTTTCATTATCAGCCACACAGCGTAAAAATACCAAACTGTCCAAAGCATAACAGGCATTGTTGGAACCACTTCCCTGTCGGCAAATACGATTAAATAACAAAAAGCATATATTCCACCTCCTACCAGTCCGATCTTTTTGCCAAAAATTTTATTTAGTACCCAATAAAATGAAAAAATAGTAAACATCCCCAATATTGTTACAAGGATTAATCCTCCTGCTGGATCCATTCGAGTAAAAAGATAAAAAGGAATTTGAAGATAATAAAAAAATGGTCCGATAAAAATTCCCACGGAGGAAGTTTGCTGCCCTATTAATCTTAAGTGATTATTCACCACAACATCCTTAATAAACCAACTCAGCAAATCCTGATCATGACCGTACTGAAAATAGGTAAGAGGATGAAAAACTCTCAAAAAAAACCCTCCGAAAAGGATAATCAAAAGAATGTTTTTTGGAATAAAAAACTTTTCAATCACTTTTTTCATAATGTTTCATCAATCTTCTAAAAACCGCGTACGTTCCCTTAATGTCACCTAAGGCATCGTGCTGCTTAGCCATTTTTATCCTAAAACACGCCGCCACTTTCCTTAAACTCAAACCTTTAACATGTTTTTTCTTCCTAAAGTATACATACGCTAAAGAAATTACATCAATTAAATGATAATCAAAATCATGTTTTATATTATGTTCATTAAAAGCACGCTCAAGAAACCACCAATCGAAATCAACTTTCCAGCCCGCCACAAGTGCGCCTTTACCCATTTTTGAAACATCTCTTAATACATCCTCAAGTTTTTTTGCATTGTTCCACGTTTTTGGGGAATATCCTGAAATTTCTATTGCTTTAGGGGTGGCGGTTTCAACATGAGTCGGTTTGGTTTTGGCAGAATATTCTGAAATAATTTCTAGGCTTTTTCCATTAACAAGCAGGCACCCAACTTCCACAATCTCATGAGTGTCAAGATCTAACCCCGTAGTCTCCAGGTCAACAAAAAGTAAATTCCTCTTTCGAAAATCAATTTGGTTCTTTTGTTTCATTTTGGTTTTCTTACCTGAATTGTAGCACCATGCATTATAAACTCATCAACTTTTTTTGTATTATTGTCCTGATTCCCCAACTCCCTTGTTATTATCGGGGAAGCTAATAAATTTTCAATATTGGATTCCATTACAAGAAAATGCGTTGATCCTGGAATCTTTGTCGGTACTAATAGGTCATCTCCCGGGTAGCCGTTTGCGTAATACTCAAACCATTTCGGAACCGGAAGATTGTGTTTCCTTGCATAAAACTCAAATACAGAAGCCCATACAGTTCTTACCCCAAACGGTGTTCCAATGACGCTTATGCTAAATTCTTTTCCCCCGCTAATTTCATACATCTTAGTTGCAATGTCGTCATAATCGGATAGAGTGCTTCCACCTCCAGGATGAATGAAGTTAAATCCCCCGAAGGGCATTCTTCCTACCAAATATGATTTATACAAGCCAAACTGAAACAGGATAAAAACCAACGCCCCAATTGCAAATAAAATACGGTTAATCTTTAAAAGTCTAAATCCCGCCACCCCTGTCAAAACTACAAGAAATAGAGCAAAACCTATATCCAAAAAAACCACATCGATATAATTGAATGCAAAAAGAACTCCATGCCCCAGAAGAACCGCTATCAGCCAGACTCTATTTATTTTTCGTGCTGCAAGAATAAGGAAAAGCAGAAAAAAAATTGTTCCCATTAAAACAATCCCTCCGCCTATCGTTTGAAAAAATGTAAGGCCAACATGATCGAAGTAGCCGATTAGTGAATTGAGCATGCCTGTTTGAATTTTTCCAACCCCCCCGGAAACTATTTCACCCAAAATTTTTATTCCCATAAAGTTAAATTTAAACTGGGCCATAATAATCGGAAGAAGCCCAACCATGCTTCCTATTAGATAAAATATGAGTTTTGCAATTTTTGTTTTTCGTAATATCAAAGTAAGGAAAAAAATTCCGATTAAACTCAGGAAAAATATTTCTCCTTGAGTTGCAAGACCCAATAATAAGCCCAAAAGAAAAAAAGTAATTTTGGTTCTCTCTTTTTCAAGAATTTCATAAAGCAAATAATACGACCATGCAATGAAAGGAAGGGTTATGGATACATTTGACAACCATCTGGAATATTCGCTAAATGCATACGAAAGACAAAAGATTGCAAAAGTAAATATTCCCGCTATTTTACTTTTTGTAATCTTAATAGAAATTAAAGCAAGGGGAATTGCAGAGAGCAGGTTAAGAACACTCATAATTATTAAGGGAAGCCAAGGTTCTCCTTTGGACAAAGAATAAAAAGGAGCAAAAAGATAATAGTACAAAGGTCCGTGGAAAAGACCGTACTCTTCTGTTTGGGGACCAAGAAGTATTAAATCTTTATTTTCCACCATCGCTCTCATAAAGTAAGCATCCCTGGCTTGATCAAAACTCCAAATGATCTGATGGGGATTCCAAATAAGTCTCAGGATAAATCCAATAATAAGAAGTATTAAGTAAGGGGTAATTTTGGAAAAAGGTATATTAAGGTTGCTTATTTTCATTGTCCGAAATCAATTTGTAGACAGTAATCGCATCATTGATTTTTTGAGTGTCAATAATCTCTTTTCCCCTTGTCTGATTATCCCACCATGTCGGGAAAAAGATGTCAGTTTCTCCTTTTTCAACAATCAGTATAGTATACGCCGCATCTTCTGCCCCGTCATATTTAATTTTCTTAGTCTGCATATAGCTTGTTTCTCCGGGAGCATACGAATATTCAACCGGTACCGGTCTTTTTTCCTGTAAGGAAGTGTATTGATAAATAAGCTGATATGTATAATCATAAACCTCAGGAACATACTGATACGAAACAAAAGGTTTCCCCTTTGTTAATTCATATGCTTTTTCAACCGCTTCATTTTTTTGTTCAAAAAGAATTCGGGATGTCTTTGCAAAGCGTTGGTAATCTACCCTCGAATACAACATCCCGATAGTACTAATAGTCAAAAAAATTATTATCAACGGAGTAACTGCCTTTGGAAAGCTTTGTTTAAGCAATTTTGAAAATGCATAAATCCAAATAGGCGCAAGCCCGATCAAATAAAACGATTTGAAAGGAAGGAAAAGATAGAGAATAAACGATCCGACTATAAAAGGCAAAACCAATCTTAGAGTTTCCTTATTTGATCTAAATTTAATAATCATTAAACCAATCAGTCCAACCATGATAAAAACAGAAACCGGTTCGTTCACCCCCCTTAAAGGAAAAATACTTTCGGTTACATTATTTGCGAACCCTTTAATAACCTCGAGAAATCTATTAATTCCCGTTTGGTTCTCCCAAACTTTCCTACCTTCCTGGTTGTAATTCGCAACAAATCTTATAACGGACTTTGATTGTAAAAAATCATGACGTAAATCAAATATTATCTGTGGAATAAAAGTAATTACAAAGACCGCTAAAGCCAAAAGGACTTGTTTAAAATTAATTTTAAGTTTTTTTAACCATAAAACAATTAAAAGACATATTGCAAAAACAAGACCAAAAGCGATTTCAGCATGAAACATCACCGCCAAACTAAAGGCAATGAGCATTGATTGGGATGTGTTAATTTTCTTCTTTATTAAAATCAAAAGGATAAGTATCCAAGCGGTAGAAAACATTGTAAGGTAAGGAGACCACGAGGTTTGCTGGGTCAAAATTACAAGGGGGGAAGAACTATAAAGTATAGCTTCAAGCTTTCCAACGTATTTCCAAAAAAGCCATAGAGTAAGTCCACCTAAACCAATTACAGTTAATACGCTGGCAATTGGGTGAAAGCCAAAAACCAGATTCAAAGGAAATAGAATGTAGTACCAAAGTGGCCCCTGCCATAACCCTTCTAAACTTGTCACAGCTCCAAGCAACATAGGCTTTTTGAACAGCCACATCTGAAGAAGTACGAGACTATCTTTCGCATTATCATAGGCAAAAGGAAAAATGTTACCCCAAATGGGATATAGACGAATTATAATAAATACCAGCAGCAGCAATAGAAACAATGTCTTATTTCTCATCAGGTAAAATTAATCCCCCTCCACGAGAATACAAATCTATACTGTCGGGTGAAAGAGTCTTGGGCAACACTATTGTATAAACAGGGGGTTTTGCCACAATCGTTTGTGGTATTCTTCCATAATATTTAAACAAATAGTCAAAGCCAAAATTCCAACCCAAATATTTGATATACGAAACGTAAAATTCAGAACCCTCTGGCTGTCTCTTAACTATTTCTTTGACTAAGTAATCTTTATCATAAAGTCCTATTCCTGAAGTGTTACTCCATCTTTCTTGAAGCTTTCCAAAATTTACTAAAAATATGTTGGTTAAAACCAAAAAAAGTATCAACACCCCAAATCTAATTTTTAACAACAGACTTAAACTTGCACCCACATATAGAATCATTAGAGTCGTGAGAGCCATAAAGTAATACTCAGGAACATGAGCCGGAAACAGAGAATAATAGCCAATAAATAAAGTGTAAGTGGCCCCCAGAATTACAATGTGAAATTTTTGTTTCCAAAAACTCACTCTCTTTTTAACCAAAAGGGAAATGGCAACAAAAAGCAATATGGAAAAGGTAATTAAAGGAATTTTTTCCAGACCCAAGATTCTTTGCGGATCCGAAAGATTGAATCTAATGTAACTTGAAATCTGAGATAGCCCCTTGCTCTCAAGCGTAGGACCAGTAAAAAGTTCTACTATTCTTCTAACCTCTAGAAAATTATGAAAATATTCAAAAACCAAGAGTGGAGAAACCGGAATCAAAAAGGCTACAAAACTCACTATTGTCATCTTTACATTGGGTAGCCTCTTCTTTAACAAAATTAAAAACAAAAATACCAAATAAAATGGAAATAGAATCGGATGCAGACTGGTATAGACCCCAAAAATAAATCCTACCCAAGGAAAAATCTTAACATGTCCTTCCCAATACTTATAGAAAAAATACCAAGTCAGAAGTGCAGGAAGATCCGCCTGTAGAGCTGGTGCCATTGCCCAGTCATTTCCCAGTTCTGTAAATAGAACTGATCTTAAAAAGGTAATGATTAATGCCGCTTTTGTCCCAAAAACACTTTTGGTAACAAAAAAATAGGCAAATATTGTAATCAGACCGAAAACTGCAGAGCCAATAATCCCACCAATCGGATGAAGATTGGTCAGCATAAAAAATGGAACTAGGTAGTAAAAATATAATGGACCTATAAAAAGTCCTTGAATAGAAAGCCCCTGACCAATTAACTGTATCGGAAATTCCTTAACCACCGCGTAAGCAAAATTTGCAGCGTATTCCTGATCAAAATCAAAATTGGCAACCCCCTTCAGATTGTAAAATCTTAAAAATATCGCGAGAACGAAAATCAAAAGAAATATCGACAATTCAATAGAAAATATTTTAAGTTTTTTCATCTTTGTCGGTACATTTCATTTCGAATGCACCAGTTTGTACACCAACACTCCGTCAACCTGCCACTGACTTTCTAT
>CAZCNT010000026.1:0-8742 GCA_964500695.1 uncultured Gammaproteobacteria bacterium
CGGCGATTGAAAAATTTTTGAAGCCACCGGTTGGCCAATCGCTTATAGTGATTGGAGAGAAAAAATGACTGTTCTAAATTTATTTTTTAGTCCTTTACTAGTTTTGTTTGCATGTATTAGTGATATTGTTGGGGTTTATTCCCGTGGATATATAATGGTTTTTCGGAAATGAACAAAAAACTTTCAATTTGGGAAGAAAAGTTTAGTGATAATTATAGCCCTAGTTTTTTTGAAAAAATAATAAAGAGCTTAGAAATCAATAGGGCTGATGTGATTAGTAGTCTTCTGCCCCAGAAATCTAGACTATTAGTGGATATCGCCTGTGGTAGCGGGGATACTTCAATAAAATTAGCTTCCAGATTTGATAAGGTTTATGGATTCGATATTGCCAGAAATAGAATTCTAAAAGGGAATTTGAAAGCGAAAAAAATGGGGTACAAAAATGTGGTTTTGCGTGTCACTGATATAAATAAAGGGATTCCTTTGAAAGAAAAAACTGCAAGCGTTGTAATTTGCGAAGCATCATTGGGGTGTTTTTATCTGCCTGATTTTGTTCTTTCGGAAGTCCATAGAATACTTAAGAAAAATGGTCAATTTTTAGTCGAAGTCCCAAATTACGCTTTTTTTACAAGAAGAGTAGCACTTCTTTTAGGGAGATTACCTAAAACCTCGTCTTTCCCTGGGTGGGGAGATGGCGGTACGCTGCATTATTTTACTTACGATTCACTTGCTGGTCTACTCGAAAAGGCCGGTTTTGAAGTAAAAGAACAGACAAATTCAGGAGTGTTACCTAACTTGCGAAAGTTAAGGCCGCAAATTCTTGCTGGCGACATGATATTTAAAGCGATCAAAAAATGAAGAATCTTAATGTAGTTATTATTCACAATATCATTTCTCCACATACGATTTCATTGTTTAGGGAATTAGCAAAAAAAGTTGATTTGACAGTTTTTTACTGTGCCGAAAAGGAGAAAAATAGAAGGTGGAAAGAAACACCAACCGGTTTTAATTATAAAGTGCTTCCAAATTTCTCAGTTAAGCTACAAGGAAAGGATCTTTTTACTTATTTCATTAACCCCACAGTTTTTAAGGAATTATCATCCCTTAAGCCGGATGTTGTTATGTTGGCTGGGTGGGATTTGTTTGCTTATCAAGTTGCGTTTATCTATTGCAAGCTTAAAAAAATAAAGATTATTCTTTGGTCGGGAAGTACAAAGTATGAGCCAAGTTGGAGGAGAACCCTAGCAAGTTCCTTGGTTAGGTTAATAATAAGCGCTTCAGATGCTTTTGTTGTCTATGGACAAAGGGCTAAGGAATACTTGGTTGAGTTGGGGGCAAATAAGAACAAGATTTTTGTTTCTTACAACACAACAGATATAGATAAATATGAAGAACTCTGCCGAAAATATTTAACTAACAAACTCATGTTGAAAAAAAGTTTGGAGCTGACTGGTAAGAGAATAATTCTTTACTATGGTCAGTTAATAGAGAGAAAAGGAGCAGATGTGTTAATAAAGGCATTCGCGAGGGTAAAAGATAAAATAGCCGACTTGGCCCTTTTAATTATTGGCTCGGGTGTTTATAAAGATGAGCTTGTGGATTTGTCCACAAATTTGAATTCTTCGGACGTTAAATTTATCGATGATCCTGGAGATGAACAGATTTCCAGATATTATTCGGTGGCAGATATTTTTGTATTACCTTCCAGAGAAGAAGTCTGGGGATTGGTAGTTAACCAGGCAATGGTTTGTGGATTACCGGTAATTGTTTCTAATGTTGCTGGCTGTTCGGCTGACTTAGTTAAAGAAGGTGAAAACGGTTATGTTTTTAGATCCGGAAGTGTAAATGATCTTACCAAGAAGATATTTTTAATTTTAGGGAATGAAAATAAGTCTAGAGAGATGGGCAAGGTTTCTCACCGAATCATGGACAATTTTACCCCCCAAAAAACAGTAGGGGGTGTGCTGGCTGCAATAAAAGAGGTGACTAAATGAAAAACAGACGAGCAGATTTTTGTTAAGTTATGACAATAGGTTTTTTAAAGAAGGAGAATATTCAAAGATTAAGTGATGTTATTTGGAAGTTGGCCCACAGCAGGCCCTTAAGAAAAAAAATGGGGGAAAACTCCAGAAGATTGGCAAAAGACAAACTCTCTTGGCAAAAAATTGCAAAGGGGTACCTTAAGATTACCGGTAGCTTATGAGAGAAGTACTAATTACAATACTTTTTCCTGCCGTCCTTTATTTTTGGGCAACACCTTTACTTGCCCGAATTTCATTTTTTCGGCGCCTTGGCTGGCTTGAGAAAATAATCTTCACCGGGGCTACAAGCTCAAGCATCTTTATAATTCTGGCATCGTGGGGAGCGGTTTTAGGCGATGGTTCGGTGAGTTTACTGCTCGGCTCTTTTTTTCTTCTTGCTCTAGTTTTATTCCTATACTGGCTCACTATTCTTATTAGAAATAAACCCCAAATTAAATTCCCAAAATTTTCAAAGATTGAAAAACTTCTAGGTATTGTTATTTTGGCAATTCTTTTCAAAATTTTTGTGCTTTTTACTCTGCGCCCAATAGTGGATCCAGATATTCTTGTTTCCTATCTTCCATTTGCCAGGACAATTGTTGAGGAAAATTTTGTTCCTCCTCAGGATAAATACACCCTTAACCCAATGACTCTTCCCCCCATTGGAGGACCAATTCTTTATGCGACAACCTACGTACTTTCCGGGAATACCTTTTCTGAGAGTTTTAGGCTCTTCACTTTTCCCTTTTTTGTTGGCCTTATTATCCTTACCTACCTACTTGGGAAAAGGATCGGGGGTAGATTATTTGGTCTTGTCTCGACCTTAATTTTTCTCTCCCTTCCCTGGATAGACACCATGCTTCTCGAATGGGTTATTTACCCAGACCTCATTTTTGCATTTTTAGGGCTCTCCCTCTTTTACTTTTTAGAATTCCACTTTTTTGATGCTCCCCGAAAAACAAAGAATATTTTGGGAATTTTCTTTGGCTTAATTCTCGCTGCCTCTTTACTTCTTAAGGACCAGGGGATTTTTCTTTTTTTCCTTTTGTTCCTGATAATAATTCTTCACTTACGGGGTAAGTTGTTTCGCCTATTATCACTTTTTTTTGCGATACTACCATTTTTCCTTTTGTTTCTAAAAATTCCTGGGTTAACTTATTTTGCCTTCGACCGCGCCTCCCTGACTGGTCTCTTATTCCTTAGCGCACCCTTTATTTTTCTGGCTACAAGGAGAATTGTTTTCGGTAGGAAAATAAAACCGACCGATGTAATAATTCCTTTATTTGTCTCGCTGATTTTGGGTATCTTAGGGAGTTTGTGGATTTTAAGAAATATTGCTTTATATGCCCATCCCGTAGTTCCCTTTCTTGGAGAACCATTAGCGACAACTTATGAAGCTATTTTAAAACTTGGTATTTGGTCTCCGGCGGTGAATTTCGAGCTTAAAGAAATTCAGTTATTTTTTCTACCAGTTTTTGGCACCCTTTTACTTCTACCTAAAATTCTGGGTTTGCTAGCCTCTCTTTTTGAAAAAAAACTTTTTCAGGTTGGTTTCTGGTTTTTTGCTTGGTATTCAATAGTGATTCTATATTTTGGTCAAGCAAATGAAAGATATCTCTCCATAGTAATGCCAACCCTTGTAGTACTTATTGCGTATGGAATACAAGTTGTGCGGAGTTGGCTACAAAATTTGTTTGCCAAAAAGCTAAACAATTTTTTGCCAATTAGCAGTATTCTTTTTGGTATCACTTCCCTCGTGCAATCAACCTTTTTATCTTGGAATATAGGCTCGAGTCTGTTTCCCTCTCTTGCTCTTCGAAGGAGTCTGTTTGAGGAACCGGCCTCACTAACAACTTCAATTTTTGATATCAAACACTCTTTTATTTCTCTAGCAAGACTTCTCAATACCCGTCCAGGGCTTTATTCTCGCGAGGATGTTTTTCAACTTTTGATAATTGGCCTACTCTCCTCACTTATTATTTTAGCTCTAGTGTTCTTTTTCTTGCACCTTGGTGTTAAAAGATACATTTTGTTTTTTGGGCTTATTTCAGTGATAGTTTTAACTTTCCCTTATCTTGCTGCTATTTGGAACACATCGGGGGGTAATGTTCTGGCTTTTACCGAAAAAGAGAGAAATAGGATTTATAGTTCTTCGGGGTTGACGACCTACATAGTTCCTTATCTTAAGGAAAACGCATCAAAGGACTCAAAAGTTTTAGTTTTTGGTCCAGATGGTCCACTCTCTTATCATACCTATCTTACCGTTTGGAATTTGGAGTTTGGATACGGGCTTTCAGGAATAAAGGATTTTCTAGACAAAGAGGAAAGTGAAATTTTGACTTTTATAAATGAAAACAAAATAGAATATTTTCTTCTCTACGATGATGAACCTTCTCTGGCAAAATTTTCAAAGGCAAAGGAAAGGAGCAAATTCTTTCAAGTCCTGTTGGATGAACGATACTTCGAAGAAACTGTTAAATCGAACGAACAAAACCTTTGGATACTTTTTAAATTAAAATAAAAATCATGAATCGAGAATGGATAAAAATGGTTCCCGAAAGATGGAAATCAAGAAAACACTATGTTGATTTTCAATATAAATTTGCCCCAGACTTATTTTCTTTTTATCGTCGTTATATAGATTTTAAAAATAAAAAGATTTTGGAAATTGGCTGCGGCATGGGAGGATTTAGTGTTTTTCTTGCTCAAAAAGGGGCAAGGGTTGTTGGTGTTGACTCTGAACTCTATAATAAAATTCTTAATACCGCTAAAAAGTTTGCCAAACTGAAGGGTGTCAAAGTAGATTTTAAGGTGGTTAATGCTCAAGAGCTGAAATTTGTCGACGAATCTTTTGATGCTTTAGTAATGAATTCGGTGGTTGAGCATTTAGAAAAACCATTTAAAGTACTTTCAGAATGCAAAAGAGTACTTAAGCCAGAAGGCATGCTTTTTGTCAATTTCCCTTTATTTTATGGCCCTTTCGGCGGTCATATTGACGATTTTATTAAAATTCCTTGGTATCACTTGTTGCCCCACCGAATGGTTAAACAAAAACTCACAAATAAAAAATTAAAAAAAGGACTGCTTACCGGAGAAAATGTGATGAAAGTTTATAATACCCTAAATCGTATCACCATTTTTAATTTTAAAAATTATATTAAAAGGTTAGGTTTAATAGTGGTTGCTTATAAGATTTCACCTAGTATGAACACCGAAGGAGTTAGATATTTACGTTCAGTTCAAAATATCTTGAGGAAAAAATCCTTGAGGAAAGCCTTAAAAACAATCTTTAATTTAGGAGATTTTTTTAATCTTTATTCATTCGTAAATTTCATGATTCTTCTTACATTTCTTCCTTTGGCTTATCTACCTTATATTAATGAATTTTTCGCAGGCGCGGTTACAATGGTAATAGAAAAACCGGCAAAAAGATTCAAAAAATTAACTTGATTTAAAATATGAAAGAACTACTAATTGGAGGTAATGGATTAATTGGTTCGTATATCCCCAGAGATTCTTCAGAGAGGAAAATTGTAGCACCTTTACAAAAGGAACTCGATATAACCTCATGGATTTTGACAAAAAAGTTCTTTGATCGAGTAAGACCTGATGTTGTTGTACATCTCGCTGCTCAAACGGGCATTCTTAAAGGAGAAAAAGAAAGAGGAAACAAAAAGGGATTGTTTTGGCAAGTAAATGTGGAGGGAACCAAAAATATTGTTGAAAATTGTCTTAGATATAATTCATATCTTGTTTTTATATCAGCAGAAGTTGTTTTTGCTGGGACAAAAAAAAGACCCGGACCATATTCTGAAAATGATACGCCAGAGGAAAATCAAGACCATCTTTCTTGGTACGGTTGGACCAAAGTTGAGGCAGAGAGGTTAATTCAAAAAGAGCTACCTCAAGCATCCATTGTCCGGTTGTCGAGCGTTGTGGGTAGGGGGGAACAGCCGAGGCCTGATTACGCACGAAAAATTTTGCAAGCGTATGATGGTGGTCAGTTGCCTTCAATGTTTGTCGATCAACATATCGGCCTGACTGATGTTGATGAGTTTATAATTGTTCTGAGGAAACTGGTTGAAAGGAGACTTTCGGGGATTTTCCATGTTGCCAGCCTGGATCAATTTTCTCCTTTTGAATTCGCTAATTTACTGCTTGAAAAAACTCGGGGAGTAAAAAGGATGGTTAAGCCAGGCCTGATAGAAGATTATCTTAAAAAACATCCTGCCACTTTTCCTCAGTACAGCGGTTTAAAAACCGAAAAGACTCAGGAACTTCTAGGGGTAAGATTTTCATCTTGGAAGAGAATCGTTGATAAAATTGCCCCGGAGATTAGACAATCTTAATTTTTGGAACAACTAAGATAAATTTACCACCTCTTTTTCTATACTCCTTATTTTTCTTAAGTATCTCATCGGCAAAGTTCCAGGCTAAGAGAAGGGTATAATCGGGCATGGTTTCAAGAAGTTTGGCTTCCGGATAAACGGGAATATGGGTTCCTGGAGTAATTCGCCCCTGTTTGTCTGGAATTGCATCGACGATATAATCCAGCGTTTCCGGACCGATGTTACAGAAATTAAGAAGGATGTTCCCCTTTGCCGCAGCACCGTAGCCAACAATTCGCTTTCCCTTAGCCTTTAAATCGGATAAGAACTCAACTAGATTGCGTCTTTTGGTATAGGCCTTTTTGGCAAAGTCTAGATATGGCCCAGAATTTTCCATGGCCATTTTTGCTTCAAGACGAAGGAGTTTTTTAACCGAGGCCGGGATAGTTTTTTTGCCTCCCTGGCGGACGTAAAGCCTAATTGAACCACCATGAACCGACACGCGCCTAACATCAAAAAGCTCAAGGTCATGTTCTTCGAAAAGCGTAAGTAGTGGCCTGATGGCAAAGTAAGAAAGGTGTTCATGATAAATAGTATCCAACTCCCCCTTTTCTAAAAGGTCAACCAAATAGGGAAACTCAGCGATAAAGACGCCGTCATCAGCAAGTAGAGTTTTTAGCCCACGGACGAAATCATGAATATCATTGACGTGGGCAAAGACATTGGTTGCAGTAATCACCTTCGCTTTGCCATATTTTTGTCTCACTTTTTTGGCAATTTGATTAGTAAAGAGCAATGGTAGCTGCTCGACTCCCTTTTCTGCGGCTACGCCGACCAGATTCTCAGCTGGGTCAATTCCGAGAGTTTTTGTTCCTAGTTCTTTGAAATGGGCCAAGAGTGTTCCGTCATTGCTACCAATATCGATTACCAGCAAATCTGGGCCGAGTTTAAATTTTTGGACTAACTCTCCTGCTAGCCGACCGAAATGCTCAACCATGGTATTAGAGGCTGCCGTTATATATATATAGTCTCTAAACATAATATCGGGGTTGACCACGTGCTTAAGTTGAACTAAACCGCAGTTTTGGCAAAAGTAAACGTCAAGAGGATAAAATGGCTCGTTTTTAAGATCTCCAGTCTTTTTAGGGAAAAGATTGGGAGGGGGCATTGCTCCAAGAGAAAAAAACTCAAGAAGGTTATTGTTTCCACAAATGCGACAAGTCTTGACTTCGGAAATCTCTTTCCTTTTTAGCTTTCCCGCTTTTTTCTTCGTGTTTCTTTTCATCGCACCCTACGATGTTAACTGTAGGATTTTAACTAGTCAAGGTTAAATAGTACAATATCTTAACTAAATATGTTTAAACCCCCCCTTATAAGCATTTGTATTCCCACCTATAACCGTCCTGGAGGTTTAAGAATTGTTCTTGAAAGCATAGTCTTGCAGGAAGATTTCAATGAAGAGATTGAGGTTTTAGTGATTGATGATGCTTCGTCTATTAACACAAGAGAGGTAGCGAGACCCTTTTATGAAAAATTTAAAAATATTCAATATTTAGAAAATAAAACAAATTTAGGCTTCGAAAAAAATATTTTGAAATTATTGAAGACATTTGGCGGCCAATATTTTTTCTTTTTATCTGACGACGATCAGCTTTTACCTGGAGCTTTAACAAAAATTAAAAAATCAATAAGAACACACCCTGACTGTACTGTTTTCTCATCGGGTTATGAACAAGTTTCAGAAAAACAGGAAAAAACAGTTTCCTATAGAATTTTTGAGGAATCAAAATTAATCTCTCGTAAACAAATAAAAAATATTGTCAAATTATACTCGGATGCGCATGTCTTCTCCCGTATTCTCCTAAGACGAGATGTGATTGATATTAACGGTTTCAAAAGACATATCGGCTCAATGTATCCACATATGTATGTTTTAGGAAAAGCCGCATTAACAGGAAAAGCCTTCTATACATCAGATTTTTTGGTGAAACATACCGTCGAAAATGAAGTTTTCTGGAAATATAAAGATGATTACATGATAAAAGGACAGATTAAAATGATTAAGGATTTAGCCAGAATTGATGAAAGATTTTATAAAGAAGCATTTCCAGTGGTAGTGATAAGACCAATTCCTTATATATCTTATCACGCTTTTAGACGTGGTCCTCAGGTTTTTGCTAGACTTATCCTAGCTCTGTTCGCGATTCCCGAGATAGGCTGCAATCCATTGGTTTGGTTTAAAATAGGGGCACAAATGATCATCCAAAGTTCTGCAAAGTTTTTAGATATTTCACCCTTACTTTTATTTTAGATTTATTTATGAACAAAACCAAAATTGTCTTTTGCACTTATTTTGATAAGGGTTTTTTGTTAAAAGGACTAGCCCTCCACTC
>CAZCNT010000027.1:0-8406 GCA_964500695.1 uncultured Gammaproteobacteria bacterium
TAGTAATCGCGCATCAGCTATGGCGCGGTGAATACGTTCTCGGGTCTTGTACACAGAATAAATGCGCGCCAAGCAGCTTTCTAGACAAAGTGGTTTGAATCCACTCCATGTTCATATAGAAATGAATATCGGTAGCCAAAAAAAATTGACAGGGACAATACTGGTAACAGATGTCCCGGAGGGTCTGAGGCAAAAGACAGCCCAAAATTAAACAGATGTTCGACCTCCCGGTGTGTCCGAGGGAAGAACTTAAAAAAATCTGTTTGGGATGCCTGGAATTGTTTATTAAGTGACCTTGGGAGATCCTAGCAAGAATGAAGTAATCGCTTGTTAGGAAGTCAGCTATTTCCATAGTAACGCTTGCAAAATAGATGTATAATCTATTGACGCAGCGTGAAGGGAGTAACCTAGAATGATTACTGCAGATTATATTGTAGGATTAACCGATGGAGAAGGGTGTTTTTATGTTAATGTTAGACCTCCGGATAAAAGATATCGGGGATCAAAAATAGGCATAGAAACTCACTTTTACATCAAACTGAGAGAAGACGATGTTTCACTTCTAAGAGAAATTAGAAATTATTTTAGATGTGGGGCCGTTTATTATCAGAAGGAAAAAAGGAAAAATCATTCAGCATGTTATCGATTTGGGATTAGTTCTCAAAAAGATATTCACGAAGTTTTGATTCCATTTTTCGATAAATACCGACTTAGGAGCGAGAAGAGGAAGAATTATATTCTTTTTCGAAAAGTTGCGAAGTTGGTGAAAGAAGGCCTTCACAGAAATAATGAAGGTTTAAAAGAAATCCTATTTTTGAAATCGCAGATGAATTCTGGGGCTCGCTCGGTGCGGGAAATCCGCTCGCCGAGTGGGAACGCGAAGTAACTTCAAAGCTATCGCAATCCGCCCGTCAAGTGAGTGAAGTTGGAGATACCTTAAGTCCCGTTGTACGGGACCAAGGTAGAATCAGCGACAAGCACTAAGTCGTAAATTTGTTGCGACTCCAGAAAGTAATTTTTGGAGTAAATATTGCTATATCGGTGAACCCTAAGTGGTGAGTATAATCGAACCATATGGGAATACCGAGGGAACCCTTCGACGGGGCTCAGGGCTATAGCCACGAGCGAGGTCGAGTGGGACTCCGTAGAGACTACACGCAATCGCCACAAATTAGCAAATGTTATTTACTAGGAGTTTTGCATGACGCAACCGTCAGAAAAACTACTTATAGAATCGCTACAAAAAGTCATGATTTTGCCGATATTTTAAAACGGGGAATCAAGATTTTGGGTAGAAGCGCCTGGATTTATAAAGAGGGAAAAAATCGTAATCTTTGGATTGTCGAATTTTCAAAATCTTTATTAAAGGATGTAGAAATTGAATCCAGGCAGAATAGGATAGATTTTATAAGAGGATTCTTTGACGCCGAAGGCGGCATCGCAAAAGAACCAAAGGTCAGATTTTATTTATATTTTTGCCAAAAGGATAAAAAAATTCTTTCAAAAATTAAGAAATATTTATCTGAATTTAGGATAAAAAGTGGAGTAATTCACAATCCAAGTAAGAAAATTGACCCAGATTATTGGAGATTTTTTATTCATGCAGAGTCTTATCGAGATTTTGCCAGAATAATTAGCTCTGATCATCCGGAAAAATTTGCTATTTTGAGGATGAAGATATAGTCCATGCCCCACGAAAGTCGGGGAACAGTCATGAACAAGGTATCCGTACTGGAAGGTGCGGATGGATCACCTCCTTTCTAAGGAGTGATAATTTCACCCAGCTGCTAAGAGATAGGTCTTTTGACACATCTCATGCAGTCCCGTGAAGTGAGCTTTTGCTCTACTTCAGCGGGACTTTTTAGGTAGTCGTTTTTGCTTCTCCGCCTTGGGCGGGGTAATAAAACGGAACCAATAGTCTTCCGATCACGTATTGAGCCTGAATTTATAAAAAAACCACCTTTTACGAGGTGGTTTTTTGGTGTCCTTCGGCTGCGCTCAGGATTATAAGCAGCTTGACATGTTTGTGCCTGAATGTTAACATTCACCCTATAGCATTATGACTGGAGAATTTTCCCGCAGAAATTTTATTAAATTAACCGGTACGGGTATGGTCGCATTGGCCGGTTTGCCTCTAGGATTTCCAAAATTTCCCGAAACAGATTACAGTGTGTTTGATGTGCTTAATTCCCGGACAAAATGCGCCCTTGCAGAGAAAGCAAGATCACTAATTTCTCCTTCTCCCGAGGCCGCAGATGCCCTTGCCAAAAAACTTGGAGGCAGATCTGCCTCTACTGATAGAATTAGCGGTCCTTTGGCAGTTGAACAACTTATGGGAATTACAACGTTTGGGGTTAGACCTTCCGATTTTTTGCCTGCGGATATAAGACAATTAGGCACAAATACTGAAAATGACCCTTTTTTCCGAACCTTTCCAAGGACCAGTTTTGACGCTTTTGGAATTTCCACATCAGCCCTCGATTTTGATTTTAATTCTGCGGACCTTGTGCCCGGAGATTTTCTTTATTTTATTGGAAAAGATCTAAATTCTGACTATATGATGACAATATCCCGGCGCGACTCTCTGGGAACGCTTTGGGCGGTAACTAATACTCCAGACAAAAGCGGAAGATATGTAATTACGGAAGTACCGGCTTGGGACCCAAAAAATCCCGAGGCAAGTTTTATAAAACAACTCGCAAGCGGAAATAATTCGGTTGGTTTTGTCACGGGCCAAAATGGCGTTGATATTTTTAGGCTAAAACCGCGGGAAAAATCTGCCCTCGATATGATTGACCATTCGGAGGTGGCCCAAAAGCTTCAGGAAAAAATAAATTCAACTGTAAAATCTGCAAAAGGGGAGTGGCGTGTGATGGTTTCAAATATGGATTCCGGTAAAATAGTAGCAGAAAATAACAGTAGAGAGCTTCGCTATTCGGCATCTCTTACAAAAGTACCGCTTGCCATGTCTACACTGGCCTATCTTGAATACAAAGCGGGGAGTCCGGAAGCATTACAAAAAGTTTTAAAGACAACATATCTGGAGGAGCGCACTTTTGACAGTCTGTTTAGATCTATGTTGTCCAATGCTTCTGATGAGGACGCCGCCCGTACCTTGATCAGATATTTGGAAAAGGAAAAAGTTGACATCCAGGCATTAATTGCATCACAAGGTATAGCAAACACAAACATTGAAACAAGATTGTCCACAGAAGAAGATATCTGGAAATTATTTAAAAATTTGCATGATAGAAACAATAAAGGGATGTTAAAATATCCCGGCTCTCACGATTACCTTCTTGAATGCATGTCTAAATATGATCCGAGTGCCAAGGTATGGCTTGAACTGCTTCATGGAAATTCTAGAGGATTAAATATTGGAAAAATTTATCACAAAATTGGGTTCATTAATAATGAAGCGGTGGCAGTGGCTGTGGCCGATTCCGGAATTGTTGAAGTGGAGGATCGGTCTTACTTTATTTCCTTAAACGGCCAGCCAAAAAAAGGAGTAGAGCTTGATTTTTTTAACTTAGGAGCGGAGCTTGTAACTTTTGTTGATCTGTTTGCAGGATATATGAGTGAGGATAAAAATTCTTCAGGCGCTGCACGGGTTTTTTGATTTTCATCAAAAAGTTGTCCGTGCAGCACCTGCTACCACTCAATAAAAAATAGCTAAACAGCCAATATTTCCGCGATGGAAACGAGGCTATTTACTCATATCATTGAGCGGGCGAATGGCAAACTAGTCGTGTTTGGATATGATATATGCGAATGCAAAGAAAGAATTGATTCCCATTGAAATCATATTGACCCACATGGCGGATTCAAATCCTTTCATTGTTGCATATTGTGAATTCATGAACCAAAACCACAGGATTCCAAACAATGTAAATATCAAAAGTCCTGTGATGAACTTAACGTTCAACTTGTTTCGATGAATTAAAACCGCCCAAAGGGTAAGAAATCCGAGATAGATCAATACGCTAAGCACTGTATATATATCTCGCCCCAGGAATCGGCGCAGTAACAAATCTGCAAGGTAGTTCTCTTGCAACAAATACACAGCAGTATACGTGCCAAAGATGTGGCAGATCGAGATCGCAATCAAAGACGCCGCAGACAGCTTTCGAACGATTAACATTTTCATTTTAAATTCTCCTTTTCTGATATGTTGGATACAATTTTGTACAAAACAAGGAAATAAATCCCTTGGAATTTTCCCTAAACTTGATGAGGGTAAACGTGGGGATGAATGTCTATATGCTTTAGAGAACATTTAAACTCACCCCCACATTTTCCCTCACCAATAATGGGATATGTTTGTCCTCCTTCGCCAAAGGCTACGGAAGGACTTCACTTAGTTTGCCATTCAATTTTTAAGGTGCGTAATAAATCCCAGTTAGATAGCTGCTTTGCAGCATCTAACGGGATCCCGTGAGATGCCTCTGAGGCTATCTCACTGGGACAAAAAAAGCCGCGCTTTTCGAGCGTGGCTGGCCTCTAAAGCATCCCTGTTTCCAGGTGCGTAAGAATAACATACTATAAGCTGTTTGTCAAGTATTATAAGATACTTTTCTGCTGATGATAGCGTCTTACAAGCTTTGCTTATGGGGTGTATCGGTTTGGTTCCAGTTGGATAGCACTTTGTGCATCCAACGGGATCCCGTGAAGTGCTTGGGGAGCTACTTCACTGGGAGAAAGTATTTAATTTTCTGGTCCAGCGCTCCCTACTCACCTGGATTACTTTTTCCCGGTTTTGATTACTACTTATCGGTAGGGGGAGGGTGGTGGCTACAAACGGGCGGGTGACCTGCCCGTCAATCGTCATTTTGGTAGCAATTTGGTATTGGCCAAGATTAATCAAATCCTGCGCCGAAAACACTTCCGCAAATTCCTTAGTCAGAATGTCAGCATCCCCGGCGCCCACCGCGAATGTCATGACAGTTCCGGCATTACCCAAAATGGCTTTTATCACTTCTTCCGGAATTTGGGCCATGTACTGATTGGCAAGAGTAATGTCCAGTCGGTATTTACGTGCCTCGGACATAATTTTAATGAAGCTTCCCGTGGCAAAGTTTTGGAACTCGTCAACATACAGGTAAAAATCGCGCCTACTTTCTTCCGGCATTTCCACCCGATGCATGGCGGCAAGCTGGAATTTGGTGATAAGCATCGCACCAAGAAGGGCGGCGTTATCTTCGCCCAAGCGACCCTGGGAAAGATTTGCCAGAAGAATTTTGCCGTGGTTCATGACATCGTCCAGACTGATTGAACTTTTTGGCTGTCCAATAACACTCCTGATCAAAGGCGAGGCCACAAACTGACCGACTTTGTTTAAAATCGGGGAGATAGCTTCCTGTTGAAGCCTTTCAGGCATCTTGTCAAATTCACCTACCCAAAAAGCTTTTAGGACCTCATCTTTGAGTTCGTTTTCGATGCGGGTTCTAAATGATTTGTTTGTCAAAAGTAGGGGAACGTCTTTGAGAGTTGAATTAGGAACTTGGGCCAAAGTCGAAAGTGAATTTCTTAAGATATATTCAAGTCTTGGTCCCCAGGAAAAGCCGAAGATTTTATTAAAAATAGAAACAATGCCGCTTACAACCAACTCCGCCTCTTCTTTATTGGTAACTTCCAGGGGATTAATGATGATGGGATTGTCTTTGTCGGCAGGATTAAAATAAATGACGTCGTTAATTCTGCGTTTTGGAATATAATCAAGAATTATTTCACTTAAATCTCCATGGGGATCGATGATGGCAATCCCGCGGTCTTTTTTAAGATCATCAATGGCCATATTGGCGATCATGGTGGACTTTCCCGTTCCGGTTTTTCCTATTGCCCACATGTGACGACGTCTATCCACATCTTTTATTCCGAAGATGGTGTCGCGGTTTTTATATAGCGTTTTGGCAAAAAAGGCGATATGGGTTTTATCTTCTTCTGTTGCCGTTATTGCGTTGGGAAGATTTTCCGGAGGCTCGGAAAGAACTTTTGTACCCCAGGCTATGCCCGAAGTTTTAATTTTTTCGGAGGGTAAGTGCCACAAGGTAGCCAGTTCCAGGATGTTTAAAATGTCGTTACCTTCTACATTTCTTGAGAATGCGCTTTTCAGTGTACGTCCTTTATTAAATAGGGGTGGCTTTTTTGTTTTGAAAGAAGCTCCGTCGCTTCTTGCGAAGACTCCAAAGGCGCTTGAAAGCTCTGTAATGGATTTTGCAAGGGTGCCGACAAGGCGAACGGAAGACTTGAAACCTGGGTAAGAAATTTTCTCAGTAATGATAGTTTTGTCCGCACGCGGGGAGTAACTTCCATCCTCATTTTTACTACCCATGTCGGCGTAGGAAGCGCCCTTGCCCTGCCAGGAGTTGCCGGCTGACTCAAGGGCAACTTGGATCATTAATACCTCCGTCGGCTCGGTTTTTGAAAATACCGAAAGGACAGAACTTAGTGGGTCAATGTCTGTAAACTTGTCATAAGTGGCAACAGGATAGTAATTTCCCCTGGAAGGTTTTAGTTCTTTGATCATGATGGTCGGCAGACTGGAAAGGGGATCTGCAATTTTTGACATAACCACTAAGGGGTAGTTACTTTGTATTTGGCTTTGGACGAAGGGTAAAAGTTCGTCATCGCAGGTAATTAAAAACAAAATTTGTTGGTTAACGGAAGCAATTTCGAGGGAAAGGGCATGGGCTTGGGTACCCATTAATTTCTGGAACGAACTAACGGAATTGATGCCGGTTAAGGCTGAAAGGAAAGTTTTTGCCGCTTCGGGAGTAACCTCTTGGTTACGAGGAAGTTTGAGAAGAAGGGTGGTCAGGTTGGACATACTAAATTATTATACAGTGACTGGTGATTGGTGACTAGTGATTGGTGAAAGATTGTTTGGTGACAGAGCCGGACCTTGTCAAAAAGGGGGCACCCTCTCAAATAGGTGGGTATTCGGGGAGAAAAAAGTGTTACTCCTCTCCGGTTTGGATTTTTTGTCCTTGCCGGAGAGGGGGGTGATATATTGTTTCGGTTAGAACCGGTTTTTATCGGGGAATCTGGAAAGAAATTCTTCTTCCTGAACAAATATCGTTCGGGCGAACCCTTCCTGGTAGTCTCGCACTGCGAGTTTTCCGCCACCTTCCCTTCGCATTACGCGAAAGTTTGGCTCTACCATTTTGTTCATCTCGCCAATAGTATACTGTTCTTTTTTCGAAACCTGCTTACGACGAGCCATGATTGCGATTGCGATTACGATTTCAATTGCGATCATGGTTGTCACTCCAACCAAAATCAGAACGACATTAACTGACATCTTACTCTCCTTTTTGAATGTAAAAATGTGTGCGATTAAGATATGCAAAATAATACCTTTGCGAGTATTATAGGACAAGTTGGGGGAAAGTCAAGTTTTGGGGTACAGAAGAGGAAAGTAGTGCTCCTCTCCGGTTTGGATTTTTTGTCCTTGCCGGAGAGGTCTTAAATTAATTTTCTTTCGACATTGGAGGCTGTATTTACAGAAAATACAAAATTGCCGCAACTAGCAATGAGGCGAGTACCCCAATTCCTAATTGTTTTGCAAATTGCTTTTCATTCAGCCCCGTAACCACACCTACTGCAAATACAAGCATGGTACATAAAAAAAACGCGAACGCCTTGGCAATTACTGACACCATTTTGAGCTCCTTTTTAAGTGCAAAATCCAGCGCATTGCTGGTTTGATATTACTATCGGTTAGAATTATACAGAGGGAGAGGGTGAAAGTCAAATTTTGTGGTGACAGGGTCGGACCTTGTCAAAGAGGGGGTACCCTTTCAAACGGGTGGGTGCACTCGCGATATAGATTTCTATTCTATTTTGTTGTCGTGAAACTTCCTGTGATCTTACCGTTATACGAAGCTTTGGCGGAACATGAACCCAAGTCTCCACTATTATAACTAACAGTCAATTTTCCGACTCCGGTTGCCGTATAACCGGCTGTTTTGGGGGAACATTGGATTTGCGAAGCTATGCCTGAACCCGCAATTTTAACTTTTGAGCAGTCGATATATTTACAGGTCAGGCAAATTTGTTTCCAGCTGGATGCGGAAAGACCGCTGTCACAGACCTTCTTAAGCGTTGTGTTAAAAGAATAAGAGTTACCCGAGCCAATGCGGGGAATTTTTTGTTGGCCGGTCGGGAATTCTCCGGCAGGAACAGTACCTGACCATTTTCCATTTTTCCCCGAGCAATATACCGACCATGGAATTCCCGAGAAAGTTTTAACTGTGACGGCATAAGTGCCTGCAGGAATAACGGAACAGGCAGTGGCTAGTAGATCCGGTGAATCTGCACTGACTTTTGGATTAACATTACTTTTGGAAGCTTGTAAAGTCATGGCAAGAGTTCCAAGTAAGACGACTGCGGTAATCAACGTAAGTA
>CAZCNT010000028.1:0-7904 GCA_964500695.1 uncultured Gammaproteobacteria bacterium
TCGGACTCTATCCTGTAGAAGCGTTGGAATCTTGAGGAGAGCTGGGGACAGTACGAGAGGACCTCCCTGGGGGAATCCCTGGTGTGCCGGTTATTGCATCAGCAGTAACGCCGGGTAGCTATATTTCCAAATGATAACCGCTGAAAGCATCTAAGTGGGAAGCATACTCCAAGATTAGGATTCCGTATCAGACCCCTAGAAGAATACTAGGTTAATCGGCGAGCGCTGGAAGTCCTGTAAGGGATTAAGGCTACTCGTGCGAATTGGTCGATTTCTTGCGGTCCCGGAATTATGTTTTCTGGACGCGGCCTTCCTTACCATAGTGAGATAGTTTCTTTGAAACATCTCACGTGGCCCCGTTAGATGCTCTTTTGGAGCTATCTAATGGGGTTTAATCAAAAAAAACCTTAACTTTTCAAAATATCGTTCTGGTGATTTGTGCGCCCTGGCACCACCTGTTCCCATTCCGAACACAGAAGTTAAACGGGGTAGCGGAGACGATAGTTGTGGGGCAACCTACCGCGAAAATATCTCATCGCCAGAACCATATCTTGAAATTAAACTACAAATAACTCGGCGACAAGCTTGCCTTATCGCCAGAACAATGTTTTGAAAGCAGATTTCAGTTGCCGTCACAATTTATTGTGCGTGCCAACTGAACCTGATTCTCTAATTTTTCAGAAGAAAAATTAGCAATAAGAATCCTCCGAGAAACCGGGGGATTTTTTGTGCCTGAATTCCCTTTATTTCCTTTAAATTCCTACACTCTTGCAACTTCTGACGCCTGACATTAATATTTAATCAATGAAAGACTTCTGGGTAATGGTTTTTAATCTTTTTGCTCAAATAACATTTCTTCTGTCTATCTTTTTCTGGTATGTAATTCCAGACCCCGTTACTAGGTGGATCATGATGGTTGCCAATCTAGTATTTACCTTGATCTTTATAACGTATTCGTTTAAATTATCTAAAAAGAAATGATACCTTTTTATTATTGGTTGGAGCCATTGTGGGTAGAACTGGTTGTTGTTAGTTTTATCTTAATTGCTGCTTACTTTACAACCCGTACAACCCGTAAACCCTAACCTTCCTAATCACTCCAAATTTCCCTAAGTTCCTTTATATTCCTTTAAATTCCCTTACTTTTCCTTACCTCAAGCAGTCCGGAGCCAGAGTGAAACCTGCCGTCATTGCCTCTTTTTCACTACAAAAAAATCCTTCACCGATATCCAAATCCAATACTATTTGATTATAATGACGACAGTTGGGCAAGTGGTAAAAATGTTCTCCGGTTCCTTTATCAATGTTACCTTTAATAACACAGTTTTTAGATGGAGGAGTTGGGTTAATCTTTTTACAAAGCGAAGAATTGATTCCGAGTTTGTTATCGCTGGCGTATTTATAAGCCGATTTTAACTCTTCTGATTTGGAGTTGGGGTCATAATTCGGCTTTGCCCAGCCTGCTTTTAGCATTTCTTCATTGACAAGTCTCTGACCCTGAGCGAAGTCGAAGGGGTCCGACCCTGTCAAACCCATAGTCCAGACAAGTCCCATCCTACGCCCGTAAGTATCTCTTTTCTCTTCTGTAATTTTAACGGCCTTACCTAAAACTAAACTTTTAAGTAGCTCGGCGCTTTCTGTTGCTCCGCAATTTCCGATTTCCGGCGCATTGATTCCCAAAAGTCGCACTCTTTGCCCGTCATCCAGTGTAAATGTGTCTCCGTCATGAACTTCAGTGGCTGTCATTTCCTGATTTTTGGACAGGAGAAAATACCCATTTAAACCAAGTGAGGCCAAAATAACGATTGCGAGGGTGATTTTTTTAATCATGGGATTATTATTAATTAATAATATACCCAAAATCCTTTAAGTTCCTCTAATTTCCAGGGATTTGATTTTTGGCCGTCTTGGGATTAAACTACGGGCAATTGTAACGCAGTTACAGTACCCTTTATTTGCAAAGGAGGCATAGATGTTGTACTGGTTAACAATATTTCTAGGTATTTGGATGGTCGTGAGTGTACCAATTTTGATAGTCGAAGTAATATGGCACAAAAGACACCCAGGACAACCAAATATCCAAGAAGATTAAACCATCGCTCCTGAGGAGAAAATAAAGAATTCTCAGGAGCGGTTGAAAGTTTTTCCTCCAAGCGCTATACTATCCGTACCAAACAAGAAAGGTGGACATGAACGGTGACTGCAAAAACAAAAACTTCAGAAACTAAAGCCCCAAAGGCTGAAATAACTATGGCAGAGCTTCTTGCTCATGCCAATAAACACGTTGCTCAGTTTACCAAAGGCCAAAGAGTAAATTCCAAAGTCCTTTCAATAACCCCTACAGCTGTACTTCTTGATATAGGCGGGAAATCCGAGGGCATAATCAAAGGCAAAGGTTATCTTGACGCCAAAGAGTTTATCGCGACTCTGAAAGCGGGGGATATGGTTCTTGCAACAATTTTGGTTCCCGAATCCCGCGACGGTACAATTATTTTGGCTCTCAAAGACGCAATGAAGGATATTGCCTGGGAGCATCTTGCTAAAGCCAAAAGTACCGGAGAGGAAGTTCCGGTTTTTGGCAAAGGAGTGAGTGCTCCGGGGTTTGTAGTGGACGCCCTCGGAGTTGAAGGCTTTATTCCCATGTCACAACTTGGCAAGGACGCCTCAGAGAATGCCCAAAGCTTGGTTGGAAAATACTTTAAAGCGCGGGTAATGGAAGTTGATAAAACGAACAACAAACTTGTTCTTTCTGAGAAGGAAGTCTCAGAAGCAGGGGATATAGCCTTAGGTAAAAAAGCTCTGGAGAACGTTAAAGAGGGTGAAGTTTATGACGGAGTTATCACAACCGTTGCCACATTTGGGGCGTTTGTTAAAATCGAAGTTCCCGTCAAAAAAGAAAAAGCCTACATAGAAGGACTTGTTCATGTTTCGGAAATTTCCTACCGCAAAGTTAATCTTCCTTCTGACGTTCTTAAAGTTGGGGACAAAGTAAAAGTCAGAGTTTTGGCGGGCAGGGATGGTAAATTGGCGCTTTCAATTAAACAGGCCCTTAAAGACCCTTGGAGTGAAGTTGAAGGTAGGTATAAATTGGAAAGTAAAGTTACTGGCAATGTGGTTCGAATTTCTGATTTTGGAGTTTTTGTGGAGCTTGAGCCGGGAGTTGAAGGCTTGATTCATATAACAAAGATTCCTCCTACTCATAAAATTGCAATCGGACAGGAGGTTAAATGCACGATAGAAGATATTAATGTCAAAGATAAAAGAATTGCTCTTGGCCTTGTTTTGACTTCAATGCCGGTGGGATACAAATAAAATAAATACCAATAATCCAATTCCAAATGCGTCATTGGATTATTGATAAGTAGTATAATCATTTTCGATGGCGCTTCATTCTAAATATATCTGCCAACCCTCCTTCGCTAAAGCTACGGAAGGGCAAGGCAATGCGGTAAAATACTAATATGGGATTCCATTCTAAGTACGTATGTCAACAATGTGGTTACGAGAGTACGGGTTGGCTGGGGAAATGCCCGGAGTGCGGGACTTGGAACAGTCTTGTGGAAACTGTTGTTTCGACAGGTAAAGGGCAAGAGCATTCCATCGGCTCCGCCGTAAAAGGTAAAAGGCGGACTTCGGGAACAAAACCAATCAACCTCTCGGATATAAAGTCGAGCGCGACAAAGCGCATTTCAACCAAAATTTCCGAGCTTGATAGAGTTTTGGGCGGAGGTTTGGTCTCCGGGCAGGTGGTTCTGGTTGCCGGCGAGCCCGGGATGGGGAAAAGCACCCTTCTTTTGCAGTTGTCCGATTCACTATCTACCAATCACCAATCATCGGCCACCGTTTTGTATGTCTGCGGGGAAGAATCGGCCAATCAAATAGCAATTAGAGCCAAGAGGTTAGGGGTAACCAGTAAAAACATTCAGCTTCTTGAAGATACCGACGTAAATTCTGTAGTTGATCAAATAGGCTCTAACCTCCAACCTCTAAGTGCTGTCATTGTTGACTCAATCCAAACAATGACAACATCGGATCTCTCCGGCATGGCGGGGAGTGTGGGGCAGGTTCGCGAGTGCGCATTCCGGCTTCTTAAAGCTGCAAAAGAGAAGAATATTCCGCTTTTTTTGGTTGGACATGTGACCAAAGAGGGAACCGTTGCCGGCCCGGCGGTGCTAGCTCATATAGTAGACACGGTTCTATGGTTTGAAGGGGATAAAACGTTAACTACGCGTGTCTTGAGGGCGGTTAAGAACAGATTTGGGCCAACTGATGAGGTGGGGGTGTTTGAGATGCAGGATAAGGGACTTATGCCTGTAGCTGATCTTGAAAAAGCATTCCTCGAGAAGGGAATTAAGAACGTGTCCGGAAGTGTGGTGACAAGCGTTATGCAGGGCACACGCCCCCTTCTTGTAGAAATTCAGGCACTGGTCGTGCCTACAAAGCTGGTAATCCCGAGGCGTGTTGCCCAGGGAATTGACTCCCGCAGGCTCGAACTCCTTTTGGCTGTTCTCACAAGGCGCTGTAGTCTTCCGATGTATGACTTTGATGTGTTTGTTAATGTTGCCGGGGGGCTAAAAGTGACAGAACCGGCGAGCGACCTGGCAATTTGTTTGGCAGTTGCGTCAAGCTATTTTGATAAACCAATAAATAATAAAACTATTGCCGTTGGCGAGGTTGGGCTATTGGGGGAGATCAGGGAAGTGGTGGCACAGGATAAAAGACTAAAAGAGGCAAGGAGAATGGGATTCGGAACACCGGTCTCCAGTCGTGAATATAAATTCGTTGGGCAAGTGGTAAAAACTCTCTTCAAGTAACTTTGAAATAAGCGAATAAGCAAATGAGTGAATAAGTAAATAATTAGCCACCATTTTCTATTCGCTTATTCCCAAATTCGCTTATTAAGTAATTGTCCCCGAGTTACGCCAGCAGGCGAAGTTGTGTTACACACAACTTATCCACATTTAATTTACTCAATTTTTTCGTGTCGAAAATACGGTCAATTCCATCACTTATACGACTATGGGCGGGTGTGAATGAGTACATTTAGATAGTTATGGGATTTGACAAAATGACACCTTCGGTGATAAGATAATTTTGTACATTGAATTTAAAGGGAATTTACCCGTCCCAACCTTACCGTTCGCCTTTAGGTACTATAAGAACACCGATAGCGGTGTCGTACACGGCTCACGGAGCGGTTTTGGGAGGGTTTCTTTCGAAAAAAAGAGCATCGCCATCGTTGGGTTCTCCTCTAAAATTAAAGGAACTCGCCACGAGTAGAGATGCTCTTTAAAACTTACCAGTCGCCAGAGGCGACTGGACACGGGATTTGTCTTGCTTGTCCCGTTACAACACTGGTTTGTAATGGGAAGGACAGGCCGTCACTTGCGGTGACGGTAAGACAAATCACATAGAGACTAGAACGCCGGACGCAGGTTGTCAAGTGCCTTTGAGGCATAAGAAAAAAACGCACTTTTATTCTTGACTGGGGGGACGGGTGGTTTGTCCCACAGGATCGCGAAACGCGACCAGCGGGATAAATTGGGCAGGTTTAGGGCGTTAAAATTGTGTATTTTGATTCTAGTTTAAAGGGACGGGTGGATTGTTGGGCAGGCGATCTACCCGCTCCTTTAGATTAGAAACGCAATTTTGTGCCCCGAACTACCCGCTCCTCGAGTTTAGAAGCGGTGCGTTTTTTTTGGCGCTATTATTAACATATGTCCGAAATTGTTATTTACCACGTTCATGACTCTAAGAACTATAAACCTTTGCCTATTCAAAAAAGGACCAAAGAGAGACCCGGTATTTCAAATATTCTTCTAAGGTTATCCAAAATATTGGCTTTTATCGGCTTCGGTTTTATCATTTTTGCCTACGGGCCATTAGCTTTAAATAGCCTTGGAAACTATAAACTTTCTGACTCTGAGGTGACAAATTTGGCGCGTGTGGCAGCAACGACAAAAACTACAAAAACTGCCACCAGCAAGATTGCATTGCGCTATGCCCCGCCTGTTGACCCCAGACTACCCAAAACCAACCACTTGGTCATTACCGCCATCGGAGTTGATACAGACATAGAGGAGGCAACAATCGACAATTACGAGGCAGCCCTTAAAAAAGGGGTTTGGAGAGTGTCCGATTTTGGCGCTCCGGGAGATCCCGGCATTCCGGTGATTCTGGCTGCTCACAGATTCGGATATCTGGCCTGGGACAATCTTTATCGCAGGCATAATTCCTTTTTCAATTTACCCAAGCTTATAACGGGGGATATGGTGGAAATTACCTACCAGCAAAGGAAATATGTTTATGAAGTATATGGTGATAGCGAGGGACCGGAAATTACCGATTATTCGGCAGACCTGATTCTTTACACTTGCGAAACCTTAACCGGAGAAATAAGAATATTCCGGTACGCAAGGCTAATTAAGATGTAGTTTTGTTGAAACCACTTATAATGTTGACAAATTCAATCCTGTAGTATATTATCCTTTGTATGCTTAAGAAATTCGTGTTTTTGGCCTTAGTTCTTGTGAGCCTGAGTGCGCCAAGTGTGGCTCTTGCCTCGCAGGTTCCGGATGAACAAATAATTTGTCCTCAGCCTTATGGTGGGGGAGTTGTCTGCGGGGTAAGAACCCGTGTGCACGCGCCTGTAAATACCGGTATTGCAGACAATTTGCCTCTTTTTGGCGCCTTAGCCCTTGGAGTTTCAGGAACGCTTCTCTATTTTTCAAAGAAAATTAATAAGTCAGAACTTTAATCACTTGCGGGTGGGAACCTGTTCTTCTTTTTAGAAGAACAGATTTCTACTCACAAACTTCGTAAGCTCTGGACATCTCTTAAAGCAAGAGCGTAAGCCCCGAGCAGATTCGAAGAAGTACATTATCACAGCACAATATTTGCTTGTTCCCGAGGGCTACGTCCTCGCGTCTCAAGCGCATATGTGCATGGACTGCAGAGCAAGTTGCTTTAGCAGTTGCTCTTTAAAATATCGAGGCAAAAATAAGTTCTTTGGCAGTCATTTTATCTGACGGTGGAATTCTGATTACTAGGTTTCTAGCAGTTAGACCTTCACCGCTAGGTGAATTCTCTGGCCAGAGAATATCTATGTTTTAGACCCTAAAGGAGGTCAAAATGTTTTCTACATGGGAACGGAAAGTGTTGTTTGGTTTGGCGATTCTCGGTTTGCTACTGTTCGGTTTTTTCGTGTGGCCTGGCCCTCAGGTTCGTAATGCAATGGCCGCGCCTGTGTCATCTGCGCCCGCCGCGGTTCAGACGCCCTGGGTGATCACTGTGGTTGTTCAACAACTCGTGATTGATCCCCTGTCAACGTCCGCACCCGCACCCACAGCCCAGCCGTCGTTCGTTGCACAAGTTCTTGCCGAATGGAATCCTTATGAATTTGAAGGAGGGATTCCTTATAACGGTACGACATGGTCGGTCGACGTCGCTCCGGATGAAATTGAGGTATTTACCTCTGGTCCGGCCTGCATCGCTGGTGTCTGCTTGCCTGGTGGCACCGAACGTGGGAGCATAATCATTTTGCTTCCTGGTTCGGAAGTCGTGCATTACGAAGTTACCGGAGTCATTCCTGGCTCGAACTGGCATGGTTCGTATAGGCCTTTGAGTGGGGATTCGGCTGGTGAGGCTACTTGGCGCGCACTCGCTAACGATCGTATTGCAGCCATGCAGGTCGCTCCGAATTGCACCCCAGGAAAGGGTTGCACAGTCATTGACGTCCTCGTCGTGGGTCCCGACAACAAAGTCGTCGCCCAGTGGGTCGTCAACAAGTAATTTGCCTCGATCCGGCTCTGCCAAATCTTTTACCCATTAGGGTTTTTTAAAAAGATTTGTGCAGGGCCGTTCGACTAAGAGAATAATTTAAACTATTATTAATTTAGTCGAAC
>CAZCNT010000029.1:0-1403 GCA_964500695.1 uncultured Gammaproteobacteria bacterium
GCTTAAACTCTACCGCTTCGTCGTTTCTCCTCTCAAAATTGCAAAACAATTTTGGTGGGAGCAAAGCAATTATAACATTGGAGGAAAACAAACGAGACGCCAATCTATACTAGCTGTAGCTAGTTGTTTTGTTTTCCTTGAAACAGTAACGGATATCCGAGGTCAGCAGCTATTTCGTCATAGATTTTCAGAAGTTTGCTGACGCTTAATCCATTATCAACTGACCAGAGATTCCAATATTCATATGGTATCTGTTCAAGTGGATGCAAAACTTTTCCATATTGTGCAAGCACAAACTCAGGATCCAATACTTTGATTCTGTTAGACAGGATTTCGAACATTGTAAGATAAAACTTCTCACCCTGGCTGGCTTGCGCGATCTGCATTTTTAAGGCCACCATCTTGCCCAGAGAAACATTCTTCTTTGCGTGAAAAGTAACCTGTGTTGATGGGAAGGTGTCCGTGTGGACTTTCCATCCTTTTGCTTCTAAGGATTGCCGAACGTACTTCAAAATCGGCAGGTAATCATGATCCATGCTGGTTTTAGCCATATCAGCTCCTTTTTGGCGTCTCGCTTGTTAACGAACGACTGAAGTATAAACCTATAATTTATATAATTCAATTAATACCCCGTAAACTTTTCGGAGCGGATGTGGTTTGAAGTAATGCCCATCTTTCCCAAAACATTCTCCATGGTATCAACCATTGGGGGCGGACCGCAGAGCCACCAGGTCAAACTACTAATTTTCAATTTCCAATTTTCAATGGCGCGACCTGGTTGCGACATATCGAATTTTTGATTCGTTATAAATTTACTAATTTTCAATTCATCGAGATGACCTTCAGTACTTGTCGGCACATATTGAACTTTAATATTTGGGTGAGAACTCACAATTTCATCAAATTCCTTTTTAAATACGAAATCGTTATCGGAATTTGAATATATTAGGTAAATGGGTGTTGTGAGGTTTTTATCTACAATATATTTAATCATGCTTCTAAAAGGGGTAATTCCTATCCCTCCCGCTACAAAAACATTATTCAATTTCTCTCCTTCGTCAAAAACAAAAGTCCCGTTTGGACCTTCGCCATCAATTTGAGCACCAATCGGAAGTTCGTCAAGAGATTTTTTAAACCCTGACTCCTCACGCATTCTTGTCGTTACCCGCAGAATTTCTCCCTCGGTGGGAGAAGAAGATATTGTGAAATGTCTGGTTCTACCCTTTGAGTCGGGGAATATAAGGGTCGGAATTGTTAAGTAAATATATTGCCCGGGCAGAAAACTTACAGGTCTTTCAGGTTCTAAGAAAAAAGAGGTTGTTCCTTTTGCTTCATCTTTCTTTTCAACAAGTTTGAGCTTCATGGATATATAATACCCCATTGAGAGAAATTAAGTACATTAT
>CAZCNT010000029.1:1503-6865 GCA_964500695.1 uncultured Gammaproteobacteria bacterium
AAGGATATTGAAATACTCCTGCCGGCAGGAACCGGCATAATAGACAAAAAAACAGGGGAGGTTCTGATCGAGTTAACAAAACCAAGCGAGAGAATTTTGATTTGCAAGGGAGGACGGGGTGGGTGGGGAAACTCACAGGACAATCAGGGGGGGCGTGGGGAAGAAAAGAAAGTGATTTTGTCTTTGCGTCTTATTGCCGACCTTGGAATTATCGGGCTGCCCAATGCAGGCAAAAGCAGTCTTTTAAATGAATTAACAAATGCCAAAGCAGAAACGGCCAATTACCCGTTTACGACACTTGAACCGAATTTGGGCGTATTTGAGGGTAAATGCTTGGCAGATATTCCCGGACTTATTGAAGGAGCCTCCACGGGTAAGGGGCTCGGGATCGGATTTTTAAAGCATATCGAAAAAGTTTCCGTTCTTCTTCACTGTATTTCCTCTGAATCACAAGACGCCCTAAAGGATTATAAAACCATAAGGCAGGAGCTATCTTCATTTAACAAGGAACTGACCGAAAAACCGGAAATAGTTATTCTAACCAAAACGGATTTAATCGGACCGGACATGGTGCAAAAACAAATCAAAAGATTGAGAATGGAAAAGGTGATATCCATTTCCATCCACAACGTCAAAAGCTTAGAAGAACTCAAAAAGGTATTAAGAAGTGTTTAGTTTCATAATTTTTTGGGGGGCATTTGTGGTAAAATGCCGTCAAATGCAGGAAAGAAATTTGTGTAAAGAGATGGGTTGTAAGGCAGCTTGCTGCCGCGACGCATATTTTATTAACTCCTATTCTACAAGAGAGATTAAGAATTTGTTTCCGGAAGCAAAAAAGGTAATGTGGCTTTCAATACAGACTAAGAATGGGGTATATTTTGACTCCTTCCTGGGGCGTGGCACACTAAGGATAGTCGGACCATGTCCAAATCTGGATTCACAGGGAAATTGTTCAATTTACGACGCGAGGCCTAAAGATTGTCAAAATTTGGGTATGGGATCAGATGATTGTCTTCTTTTCCGCCGTGTTCATGAACAAGATCTTAAGATCTCTTCAGAGGAATTTACCCCTTTTCACTAGTGGAGGGAGATAAAGCTTGGGAGATAAGCTGGACACGAAGGACTTTTATAGCGGCCTCCACTTATATTTTGATTTCGATTTTCCTGATCATTGTTCAAGTTGGTAAACCCTTCCTTTCGGCCATTATTCCGACGGTGGCCTATCTTGTTTCCACCTTTTCTCTTGGAATTTTAAAATCCCACTGGTTTAAAAACCGTAAATAGTCCTGAAACCTATTGACTATGATATATCGATATATCATATTTAAGTGTGCCACATCTTTCTAAAAGAATTCTCGACCCGAAAGTTAAGAAGGATATTCTAAATTCCCTCACAAATGTTGTTAAAGATTTGAATGACTCTGATGATGTAGAAAAATTTCTGTCCAGTGTTTTGTCAGATACTGAAAAAATGATGATCGCCAAGAGAGTTACTGCAGCGTTTCTTCTAAGGCACAATATCGAATCAGAAAAAATTCAGGACCTATTAAAGCTGACTTCGGGTACGATTTTTAGACTTAAGCTTTGGATCCAAACACATCAGGAAGGTTTTAATGTTTTATTTAATAAGTTGGAGAAGGAGAAAAGATTTGAGATTGCGAAAACTCTTTTTTATAAACTCTTGAGCTATACAATAAAAGCAAGTTCTGGAAGAGTCCCCAATCCGTTTAAGAAGGAATTTCATAAGGGAAATCTTAACTAACTTATTATATATCGATATATCGTGAACATACGAGTATGTATTAAATGTAGTAATATTTCGGCATGAGGAAAATTTTGATTACCGGGGTTTCAGGAACTGGGAAAACTACTGTCTGCAAACGCTTGAAAAATTTGGGATTTGAAGCTACAGATATTGAGAATACCGACGGTATGTTTGAAATGTATCACAAGGGTACCAAAAAGATTTTTGTAGACTACGATAATGCCAAAGCCGAACATATCAAAAACGCCGAATGGCTTTGCGATGTCGAAAAACTTAAGAAATTGGTAGAGTCCCAAAAATCCGAAATAGCTTTTTACTGTGGAATTGCCTCAAATATGGATGATATCTTGCCACTTTTTGATAATGTTATTGTTTTGCAGCCTGACTCGGAGAGCCTTAATGAAAGGCTTAAAAACAGGGAGGGAACAAGAGATATTGGTAATACCCAATCAGGACGCGATGTGGTTTTGGGATGGAAAGACTGGTGGGAAGAAGAAATGGGTAAAAAGGGTTCAATTTTGATTAACGCCAATGGTTCTCCAGAGGAAGTGGTCAAGAAAATACTGGAAAAGTGCTAAAATACGTCAGTATGGACAAGAAAGAACTTCTGGTTTTTTTGATTGAGGCCAGAGCCAAAACCTACGCCGGCGGGGGCGGAAAAGTAAAACCAGCATTCCCCGGCTCGACCCAACTTGAATATGAGAAAGAGAAATGGTTGTATCGCGACGTATACAACCTCGGAAATGGGATATTTATGGGTCTTGAAACAGTCTATTTTGAGAGTAAACCGGTTTGGTCAATGTGTTATTACGGAGACTTCACAAAAATGACAGAAAGTGAAATTGATAAAGTACTCCGCATCGCACTTATTAAATATAAAGATAAAACAAGGCTCTGGCACAAGGTTGACTGGAAAAAGGGAAACTTCAAGTATAGCTGTACTCCGGATTTCCAAATTGGTATAGAACAGGTAGCAGGGCTCGAAGAGGTTTATAAGGGCAAAGCAAAGGTTTATTACTTTTTTTACGCAGGCGGATTGATTGGCTAATATGAAGAAGGTACTCATTGCGACTATCGGTATATTGGCGGGACTGTACCTTTTCAATCCCGGGTTTGGAATATTTGAACTGATTCCCGATAATGTGCCGTTGTTAGGCAACTTGGACGAGGCAACCGCCACTTTTCTACTTCTTTCCGCCCTTGCCTACTTCGGCTTAGACGTTAGGGATGTATTCGGAGGCTGGTGGAAACGGAAAAATTAATAAATTACTTACAGTTATATTTTTTGTCTTGCTTCTTACTTTGGTTTCTTTCATTCTTTGGGTGAGGTTTTTAGGCCCGCCAGGGGGTACAAATCAAACCGAGGTGTTTGTCGTTCCTCAACAGGTTTTTTATGATGTTACTGCCGAATCCTTGATGGATCTGAAATTTATTAAAAGTGCCAAGGCTTTTACCTTTCTTCTGGACAACTTCACCAAACCGGCAGAAATCAAACCCGGCGGTTATAAATTAAGCCGGAACATGAATGCCTGGCAGGTTATGAAAAAAATTACCGGGGAAATAGACTTGGCATGGATAACTATTTCATTTTGTCCCCGCAAGGAGCAGGTGGGGGAAAAATTGGCCACTGCTCTCAAATGGGACAAGGACAAACTTGACGCCTGGAACAATTTATATAAAAACGATAACCCCGAATATTTTGAGGGAGTTTATTACCCCGATACTTATCTTATCCCCGTTGACGAAACTCCCGTCCAGGTTGCCCAAAGATTCATAGGACATTTCAATGAAAAATTTGCGCCCTTTACAGACGGGTTTGTCGCCAAGGATATCAAATGGACAACCGGGCTTAAGATTGCCTCTCTCATTGCCCGCGAGGCGGGCGGTGTGAGAGACATGAAAATAATCTCAGGAGTGATATGGAACAGGCTAGATACCGACATGCGTCTTCAGATTGATTCCACCATGCAATATACCTTGGGAAAAAGGGAAGACGGAAGTTGGTGGGGTCCGGTTAGCCTGAAGGAAAAAAAGAACGAGTCTCCGTATAACACATATTTGCACGAAGGTCTTCCCCCGACGCCCATTTGCAGCCCGAATATAGACGCCATTGATGCGGCACTAAATCCCCAGGAGACCGATTGTTTGTATTATCTGCACGATTCGGCTAAAGAAATTCACTGTGCCATAACCTATGAGGGTCATTTATCGAACATTAAGATTTATTTGAAATAGTCTCTCGACTTCGCTCGGGACTGTAGTATAATTGGCCTGAGATGATAGAGGAGATGGGGTATGGCCAAGTTGATTTTGATGTCGTGGAGGCAAGAGGTACTACAAGGAAACTTCTTAATGCTTTTAGGACAGCTTCAGACCCGCTGGTAAAAAAGGTATTAAAGGGGATGGTTTTTGATGCCCTCGACCATGAGGCCGAACTTAGGGTGAGATCTCAAGCAAAACACATCGTTCAAATACTTCACGAAGTAAAAACGCCGGAAATAAGTAAAAATTAACAATGACAGCTCGAACGAAGTGAGAGCGGGATACGGGAGTTGAACCCGTTTCTCTACCTTGGGAAGGTAGCGTTAGGCCGCTTAACTAATCCCGCCTGCACCAAAGTATCGGCGGGCACGCCCGCTTTATACATTGGCTTAGTAATTATACATTACCTTGGTAGGACTAGAATATTCCCCGGATAAATTAAATTAGGATTTTTAAGCTCATTTGCCTTCGCAATCTCTACCCATTTATAACCATCCCCGTATGACCTGACTGCTATATTCCAAAGGCTATCGCCTTTGACTACAACGTATGAGCTTGTGGCAATTGTTCCTGACGGCTCAACTACCGTAATTTTGGTTGAGGTCGGCATTCTGGAAGCTATATTCGGAATATTCAGTTTTTGTCCGACTTCGATAGTTTCACTTTTAAGGTTATTCTCTTTCATTATATCGGTCCAGTTATAACCTGAGCCATACGCGTCCTCCGATATTGACCAGAGAGTTTCTCCTTTAACTACTGTGTGAGGCGAACCCACCTCTATCTGGTTAATGGTTGTTAAGGCTTCGGGAAGAGTCTGACTTTTCTTATCTTTAAAGTAATTTACAATTAATACTCCCGTAATAAAAATAACAAGCGCTCCCAAAACCATACTGATATTGCTCTCGTTTAATTTTAATGTTTTGAGGAATTTTTTTGGATCAAATTTCAAATTGTTTCACCGTCCTTCGCCTTCGGCTTCGGATCGGCAGGCCATCCGAGGGAGGAAATCGAATTAGGTTGAATATAGACTAGGAACGGTTTGAAGTCAAGGGGGAGTTGGGGATGTATCATTGCAGCAGAAGAGTATTATTGGTAAAATACGTTTATTGGGGTCGTAAGCAAATAGCTTGGCCCCCCCATCAAATGGGGTCGTAGCTCAACGGCTAGAGCGCTTCCCTGTCACGGAAGAGGTTGCGCGTTCGAATCGCGTCACTCCCGCCCACTTTGGTTCGTGGTGTTTTTTGCGCTCGAAGTGCCAAGCAAGGTTGATATTTTGCACACGAGTTAAGTCAACCCCGCTCAAGGTATTCGAACGCCGAAGACAAAAAGGTGATT
>CAZCNT010000030.1:0-6640 GCA_964500695.1 uncultured Gammaproteobacteria bacterium
ACCGTCCGAATAACTGCCGATGTTTTATCGGACCCTATCAGATATTCAACTTCTCAGGGAATTAAATTAGCAGGGTTAAAAATTTATTTACCCCCATACCAATGTAATGGTGTGGGGGCGTGCCGAGGTGTTAGTTATGGTGATCGGATTGTTGTGGAAGGTGTTGTTAATAATGGAAAACTTGATAACCCAAAACTTATAAAAATATCGGACGGAAAAACTTTTTTATCTGGATTTAGAAACAAGATTATTGATTTTTACCAGCAAGTTTTGCCGGAACCAATGAGCGGTTTGCTTGCAGGTATTGTTATTGGTGCAAAGGGCGCGCTTTCGTCTGATTTCTACAATCAAACAAAAGCTCTCGGAGTAGCTCATATAGTTGTAGCCTCGGGAACGAACATTACCTTTGTCGTCTCATTTCTTATGGGAGTTTTAACGCTGATTCTATCAAGAAGAAAAGCGATACTCTTTGTTATATTAGGTATTATTTTATATCTTTTTTTGTCGGGGTTTGATGCGCCCCTGATACGCGCCGCCATTATGGCTTCGTTTATATTTTTAGGTCAGGAAACCGGGAGACTGGTATCAACTTGGAGGGTTTTCTTTTTAACCGCCGGTTTAATGCTTATATATAACCCCGATTGGGCAATCGACATTGGTTTTATTCTTTCATTTGTTTCAACCGGAAGTTTAATGCTTTTTGAGAAAAGAATCCGCATGTTTTTGAGGAAGGTACCTGAAATTTTAAAAGAAGGACTTTCCACTTCTCTTGCTGCACAGATTGGAGTAACTCCGATACTCTTTGTTACATTTGGACAGTTTAATATACTGTCTCCTTTGGTCAATACCCTGATTCTTTGGACTGTTCCGGGAATAATGATCCTCGGAGCTGTTGGGGGAGTGCTAGGCCTGATTGTGCCGGGCGTCGGCAAATTGATTATTTATTTATGTTACCCGCTGCTTTGGTGGTTTATTAAGGTTGTGGCAATTTTCAATTTTTAATTATGAAGATTTGGAATTATATAATTTCACTTTTAATACTAATCCTAGCCGGAGTTACCATTGCCATATTTCAATTGCCGGATAATAATCTTCATATTATTGCTTGCGATGTAGGGCAGGGGGATGCTATTTTGGCTATTTACAAAAATACCCAGATATTAACTGACGGGGGACCGGATAATAAAGTCGTTAGCTGCCTGGGAAAGTATTTGCCGTTTTGGGATAGAAATATCGAGCTGGTTATTTCCACCCATCCACAGAAAGATCATTTCTCTGGTTTGATCGAAGTTGTTAAACGTTATAAAGTCGATAATATTTTGTATAGCAAGCTCGAAGTTAGCAGTCCGGGATATAAAGTGCTAGAAAAAGAGGTGGGGAGTGGGGGTACTAATGTCATTAGGCCTTATACAGGTCAAGTTCTTAGGATAGGATTGATACAATTAGATATACTGAACTCGTCTGATGAGCAATTACCAATTACCAATTTTCAATTTTCAAATATCGTTAACGACATGGGGATCGTAACGCTTCTTAAATACGGCCAATTTAAGGCTTTATTTACAGCTGATGTTGAAAATGCGATTAGCGATAAGTTGTCAGTGATCAGAGAAATTGAAGGGGTTCAGTATATCAAAGTAAATCATCATGGAAGCAAGAATGGATTATCAGAGAATCTTCTCAAAGCTTTCATGCCTACCTTGGCAGTTATTAGTAATGGTAGGAATAATGTTTATGGTCATCCCCATAAAGAAATTTTGGGCATGCTCGAAAAATATAAAGTTAAAGTTTTACGGACAGATCAAATGGGGAATGTAGAAGTTGTCACCGACGGGGAGAAATATTGGCTTAAAAATTAGGACCTGTACCATTTTTCTTTAAAAGATACTAAAATGAAGAAATGTTTAAAGATCAAATAATCATTGCTCTAAAAAAATCAGCCGGGGTGGAAGAAGTAAATTTGGAATTTTCGGAAAATCCGGAATTTGGCGACTATTCTTCAAACATTGCCTTGATTCGTGCCAAGAAAGAGAATAAAAGCCCCCAGCAGTTAGCAGAAGAAATTGTTGAAAAAATTAATAAGGATGCCGGCTTGTCCGCCATAGCTTTAGCGAAGGTGGAACACGGCTTTATCAACTTTTGGTTGACAAGGGGGGCCCTTGTCAACGAGCTTGAGAAGATACAGAAAAAGGCAGATCGATATGGTCAATCAGACTTGGGGAAAGGCAAAACTGTAGTTATTGACTACTCCTCGCCGAACATTGCCAAACCTTTTGGAATAGGACATCTTCGCTCGACCATAATCGGCCAGGCTTTATATAACTTTTACAGTTTATTGGGTTACGAGGTGGTTGGAGATAACCATTTAGGGGATTGGGGAACACAGTTCGGCAAACTTCTTTATATGATCAAATTGAAAAATCTGGCAGATTTTGACATAGATAAACTTGAGGAACTTTATGTGGAATTTCACAAACTTGTCGAAACTGATAATAGTCTTGAGGAGAAGGCGCGCGAATGGTTCAAGAAATTGGAAGAGGGGGATGCCATTGCCAAATCAATCTGGCAAAAGTGTGTTGACGTTTCAATTGGTGAGTTTGACAGAATTTATGACATCCTTGATGTAAAAATCGATTTTGCCTTTGGCGAAAGCTACTATGAAAGCGAAATGAAGCAAATGATGGAGGATCCGAAGGTAAAGAAACATCTGATAAAGGGAGAGGAATGTGCGCTCGTTATTGATTTATCCAAATACAAAATTAATACGCCTCTCATGTTTCTTAAAGCCGATGGAGCTACAACCTATGCCACCCGCGACCTGGCAACAATTATTTTCAGAGTCCGAAAATGGAACCCGGACACTATTATTTATGAAGTGGGGACGGAGCAGAGTTTGCACTTCCAGCAAGTCTTTGCCGCAGCAAAGCTTTTGGGGCTCGTAAAAGATTCAGTCGAGCTTGTGCATACTGCTCATGGGCTTTACCTTGCGCCTGACGGCAAGAAATTTTCAACCAGAAAGGGAAAGACCGTTAAATTGGAAGAAGTTTTGGATGAAGCAGTTAAACGAGCCAAAAAACTCGGAAACGATAGCGAAAAAGTGGCCAAGGAAGTCGGGATTGGTGCCATTAAATATTACGACCTGATGCACGCCGTAAAAAGTAACGTTGTTTTTGATTGGGAAAAAATGATGAATTTGGAAGGAAATTCCGGCCCATATTTACAATATACCGTGGCTCGGACGAATTCTGTCCTTGCAAAATCGCCCTTTAAAGGAGAGTCCTTTAAAGGTGAATATAGTAATTTAAATGGTGAAGAACTCTCGGTTCTTAGGAGTTTAATCCGATTTTCTGAGGTAATTGTCAATGCAGCCAAAACCTACTCTCCAAATCTTCTTTGCAACTATTTATATGATTTGGCGAAAAAATATAACGGTTTCTACAACAAGCATAGGATTTTAGGAATAGAGGATAAGAATGATGAGTCTTTCAGGGTTGTGTTGACTGAGGCGACCGGACAAATTCTTAAAAACGGTTTGAAACTTCTGGGAATACAAACACCAGAACGCATGTGAGGGTGCGAAGCCCCGCTTAGTTTTGGCACGAGTCGTATACGAATAGTATCTAAAGAGAATGTGAGGCTTTCATTAACCACCAATTTTTTGATGTCCAATGTAAAGCCCCCGTGAGATGTTGTTTCCTTGTTAGGAAAACTATCTCATGGGGGAGATGCTTTGATGTTTTTCTGACTACTGGTTCGGGAATTTCCCTCTTGCCCAACCGTGTTTGATGCCGTGGATTACTTTGGAGACAAAAAACACTACACTTTCTACCAGTTCTCCGGCTCCATTTACGATCCCGTCGGTAAGCCCGTCAACAGAACCTGTTGCATAAGCAACCTTTCCTGATATTAAATGGGCAATCCGCCGATGGGTGTCAGCCCTGCTATTGGATAGTTCCGTCGGTGTGACTTCAGGGGAGAATCTTTCAACCGGTCTTAATTCCGCCGCGATGGCCTTTTGGGCCAGAAATCGCTGCCGTGCAGCTTCTGCACGATTATCTGAGGCAATACTGAGATCTGATTCCATTTTAAACTCCTTTTGGTTTAATGGTTGAATGGTGCTTTTTACATCAAAGCATGTTAAGGTGCCCTTCGACTTCGCTCAGGGTAAACTCAATATGTTTACTTAAGCTATCGAAGATTCTCAAACTTTGGGGAATAATATCCTATAATGGAGATAAAGTCAAATTTTTGGGATGATATTTTCTTTGATATTTTTTTCCAGTTTGGCGATCAGCTTGTCCTCGGGGTTTTCCAACTGTTCTTTAAGCTTCCTTTCGATATAACCTGCGTCAATTACCTCGGTCATTTCGTCAAGTTCGGGATCAGATTTTGTTTTTTTCTGTTCGGCTAAAATTTCTTTTAAAAGACTCAATATTTTTGTGATTTCTTTTTCCGAAATAAGCTCTACCTGAAGCCCAAACTCCTGCCTCAATACGTCTCTTTGATTTTCCCTGTTTTGGCTTATCAGAACTATGACGGCAAGGATTATTGCCTCAATTGAAACAAATGAGTTCATAAAAGAGTAGGGGTATGGATCGATTTGGGGGAATCCCGGAATTTTGCCTGTATTTCCCAGAACCCAAACGGAGTAAATGACAGCGTTAATGAGTAGAAAACCAAAGGTACCGAAATATGAAGTTAAGAAGTCGGCAATTTTAGTAACAAATGACCTCTTTTTAAGGGCTTCTCCCTCAAAACTTTTTATTAAATGCCGGCTTTTGTGATGATTGTTTATGGACATTGATTAATTGTATATAATGCTTGAATGAATTACAAATTAAGAAGATTTAAAAACGGTCTTAGGGTTTTGATTGTTCCAATGCCTTCACTGGAATCTGCTACGGTTACCGTTTGGGTCAAGACCGGTTCCCGTTTTGAAGAAAAGAAAATAAACGGAATTTCGCACTTTTTGGAACACATGGTTTTTAAAGGTAGTAAGAAGCGTCCTACGGCCAAGGCAATCTCCGAAGTGGTAGATTCTATCGGGGGAGAATTTAATGCCGGAACATCCAAAGATTGGACAAATTTTTATATAAAAGCCCGCGTGGGAAATCTTGAGACTGCGTTTGATGTCTTAAGCGATATGGTGGTCAACCCACTTCTTGAGTCTCAGGAAATCGAAAGAGAAAAGGGGACAATAGTTCAGGAAATTGCAATGTATGAAGATACTCCGATGATGAAGATAGGAGATGTTTTTGAGGAACTTGTTTTTTCCGGGAACCCGCTTTCCTGGGATATTTCGGGAGATGAAAAAAGCGTCAGATCAATAGTCAGAAATGATTTCGTAAGATATAGAAATATACATTATCATACAGATAATATGTTGGTTACTGTAGCCGGTGGGGTAACCGAAAAAGAGGCTATACAGTTGGCAGAAAAATACTTTAATTCCCTGGCACCCTTTAAAGGACTCTCCTTTAAAGGTCTGGAATTTCAGGATAAACAGACCAAGCCTCAGCTCAAAATTAAAACTAAGAAAGCAGAGCAGGCACATTTAATTTTGGGATATACGACTAAAGGAAGAAACTATGACAATAGGTTTTCCCAGAGCGTTCTTTCCGCAATTTTCGGTCCCGGAATGAGCTCCAGATTATTTATTGAGGTTCGCGAAAGAAGAGGACTGGCTTATTCCGTTCGACCCAGTTTTGAGAGGTATGATGAGGTTGGTTATTTTGGGACTTACGCCGGAGTTGATTTAAAAAAAGTGGACGAAGCTATCAAAGTGATATTGGATCAATTTTACGGATTTGTTGCCGGCAAATACCCGGTTAAGAATGCCGAGATCAAAAAGGCTAAGGAGTTTATAAAAGGACACGTGGCTCTTTCTTTGGAAGATACAAATGCCGTTGCCGGATTTTTCGGGGAACAGGAACTTTTTCTCTCCAAAGTTTTGACCCCGGAGCAGATTTTCAAAAAGATCGATGCGGTCACAATCCAAGATGTTATGAGTGAGGCCAAAAAGTTGTTTGTTCCAAGTAAATTAAATCTTGCTATAATTGGTCCTTACAAAGATAAGGAGAAGTTTCTAAAATTGCTGAACTAATATGGAAAAAACTGTTGTTTTGATTAAGCCGGATGGAGTAAAGAGGGGATTTATTGGAGAAATACTTTCCCGCTTTGAGCGGGTTGGGTTAAAACTCGTGTCTGCTAAGTTGATTTGGGTAGACAAGACTCACATAGGTAAGCATTATAAAGACGATCGGGACTATCATAAATCTGTCGGTGTAAGGACTTTAGAGAATTATAAAAATTATGGCTTGGATCCAAAGGAGAAGTTGGGTACCAAGGATCCAGTAGAAATTGGGAAACTGGTCAGAAAGTGGAACATGGAATTTATGACCTCCGGGCCAGTTATGGCAATGCTTTTGGAGGGGGCAGATGCGGTTAAAATAGTTAGAAAATTGGTCGGTCATACTTACCCTGCAGAGGCAGTACCGGGGACAATAAGAGGTGATTTATCGATTGAATCAGCTTATATCGCCAATACTGAGGGAAGAACAATCAAAAATCTAATCCACGCCTCAGGAACGGTAGAAGAAGCGAAATTTGAAAGAAAACTTTGGTTTAAGGAAAAGGAAAT
>CAZCNT010000031.1:0-5801 GCA_964500695.1 uncultured Gammaproteobacteria bacterium
ATATTTGGTGAATCTCAAATATATTTGGTTGCAAAAAAATGATAATTGGATTTGACGCCCGGTATGCAGAAGGAGATTTGGTGGGAGTGGGGAAGTATATCCAAAGCCTTGTAACCGGTGTGGCCAAAAGCGGCCGGACTTGCATCGTTTTTTATTCCCGTGAACCCAAGGTTAAAATTTCCGGCACAACAGCCGTAATTTTAAATTCCGTAAACCGTTATCACTTTGAACAAGTTCTTCTTCCCATTGCTCTTAAAAAATACAAAGTGGATTTGTATCACGCAACAGGAAATGTTGGTGTTCCTCTTTTCTGTCCTGTTCCTGCCCTTTTAACCGTTCATGACATCATTCCCCTTGAAATAAAAGACTATTTTTCTTATTCTCCTTTTTCCTTTCTGTCTAAATTATCTTATGTTCTAAGGCTTAAAGCATCAATTTTTAAGGCAGCAAAAATTGTGACTGATTCAAATTATGTCAAAAATGTACTAATAATAAAGTTGAAAGTTACCCCCGAGAAGATCCAAACAATTTATTTGGGATCACCGGGTACTATTATGCCGGGGAAACTTCCTCTTAATTTGATCGGAAAGAAATATGTTCTGAATCATGGTGGGATTGATATCAGGAAAAATCTGGACAGGCTGATTGAAGCTTTTGCGCTAGTACACAAGAAACACGGGGAAATTAAATTGGTTATTACCGGTGAGAATAAAAGGATGAGAGAGGACCTTGAAAAATTGATAGGGAAACTAAATTTAGGAAATTCAGTTGTTTTTACAGGCTACCTGGATGACGCAACTTTGAGCGCAGTCATAAAATCCGCGTGTCTTATTTGCTACCCGACGCTTTCTGAAGGCTTTGGCTTCCCTGTTTTGGAAGGCTTTGGTAAGGAGATTCCGGTTATTTCCTCCAATATTTCTTCTATTCCGGAGGTTGTAGGTAACGCCGCCATTCTTGTTAATCCGGAGAGAGTTAACGATATAGCCGGTGCCATGGAGAAAGTTTTGGACAATCCCGAGCAGGCACACGAAATGGTTTTAAAGGGGAAAGCCCAGTACAATAAATTCAGTTGGGAGAAATGTGTGAATGAATATCTCGATCTGTATAACCACATTTAACGAGGAAGGGAGTATTGGTGCGCTTCTTGATTCACTCTTGGCCCAAACAAAAAAGGCGGACGAAATTGTAATTGTTGACGGGGGGTCAACAGATAAAACTGTCGAAATAATCAATCATTACCCCGGCTGCATCAGCTACGCTGAAAGCATGGCGGGCAGGCAAAAAAAACCCGTTATAAAATTTCTAATTTCAAAGGGAGCAACAAGGTCGGAAGGTAGAAATCTAAGCATAGAGATAGCTAAAGGCGATATTATTGCGACGACTGATGCCGGTTGTATTGCCCACAAAGATTGGCTGAAAAATATTACAGAGCCGTTCAAAGAGCCGCGGGTTGATATTTCCTCCGGTTTTTACTCTATGACAGGGTCGCACCCTGTCAATAAGGCCATGAGCGTATTTTTGGGCGTAACACCAAGGCATTTTGATATCAACTTTTTGCCTTCCACGCGTTCCATGGCCTTCAGGAGAAGTGCTTGGGAAGAAGTCGGAGGGTTTCCGGAAGGTCGTGAAAACTCAGCCGAGGATACTGATTTTAACTATAAAGCGGTTAAATTTGGCCTCAAATACGCACGCGTGAAAAGCGCGGTAGTAGAGTGGGGGATGCCGGAAAGTTTAAACGACTTTTTTCAAAAAATTAAAGCTTATGCAAAGTGGGACGTGCGCTACGGAATCTGGTGGCACCCGCTCCAAGGTCTTGCGTCGCACAATATCCATTCGTTGTTAATAGTTGTTCGTTATCTCGTATCCCTGGGGCTATTTATTTTTTGTTTGTCTCACCCTCCCCTATTGGTTTATTGGTTTATTGGTTTATTGGTTTATTTGTCATGGGCTTACAGAAAAATTTATTTGGAATTCGGGGACTGGCGCATTGCCATTTGGGGACCCGTTCTTCAGATAACTTGCGACTTTGCAGTGATGAGCGGTTTCATATCGGGTATACTAGGTAGGTAATGGGGTATTTTAAGGATACATTAAAGGGCATAAGTTGGATGACGGCTTTAAGGGGGATTACGCGGGGTTTGGCTATCGTCAAAATTGCCATCCTTGCCCGTATTCTTTCCCCGTCCCAATTCGGGGTTTACGGCATAGCTCTATTGGTTTTGGGATTTTTAGAGGTCTTGACAGAAACGGGAATAAACGTTTTTTTAATTCAGGAAAAGGATGACACCCGGGAATATTTGGACTCGGCCTGGGTAGTATCGATAATCCGCGGAATCTCAATTTCACTTATAATTCTTGCCAGCATTCCAGCGGTTATATTTTTCTTTCATACACCCCAAGTTAGAAATCTTCTTTATTTGGTTGCGGGAGTGGCTTTTATTCGCGGATTTATAAATCCGATGAAAGTTACGTTCCAAAAGTCTTTGCAATTTAAGAAAGAGTTTTTGTTCCAGGGCTTTTTGTTTTTCGTTGACGCGGCCGTGGCAGTCTCTGTCGGTTTTGCCACTCATTCCGAAATTTCAATGATTATTGCCATGCTGGTAGCTGCCATTGTCGAGGTGGTTCTAAGTTTTGTTATCTTTAAAGACAAACCCAAGCTTGTTTTTGATAAGGAAAAGTTTTTGAAAGTTGTAAATCGTGGAAAATGGATCACAGGGGCAGGAGTTTTTTCTTATACGTTTCAAAACTTAGACAACATTGTCATCGGAAAGTTTTTGGGGACAGGCTCACTGGGGTTTTACCAACAGGCGTATAGTATTTCTACGCTTCCGGTTTCTGAAATTGGCCAAATATTTAATAAAGTGACTTTTCCGGTATATGTGAAGCTTAGCGGAGAGAAAGCCCGCCTCAAAAGCGCTTTTATTAAAACAGCCGGAGTGGTTCTTCTTCTTGTTTGTATTTTTGGACTAGGTATCTTTATTTTCTCAAAACCACTTATTTTGATTTTTCTGGGAGAGAAGTGGCTTACGATAGAACCGGTACTTAAGATTCTGGCAATCTTCGGAATATTTAAATCGCTTCTTAACTTCAGCTATTCTCTTTTCCTGGCTCTTAAAATGCAAAAGGTAGTGATGATGAGTGAATTTTTTGGAATAATCGGCATGGGAATTGTAATTTATCCGATGGTTTTGAAGTACGGAATAGTAGGTGCCGGATACTCGACTATCATTGCCTTTGCCTGCAGTCTGCCGGTAGTTCTGATTTATTTGTTCAAGATTTTTAAGGAATAATGATTGAATTTATTACCTTACAGAAAGAAGGCATCACAGACTTTGCCAAAGAACGCAACGAACTTTTGAAAAAAGTAGAAAGCGATTGGGTTTTTTTTGTCGACTCGGACGAAGTCATTTCCCCGGTCTTACGGCAGGAAATAAATCAAGCTGTCAGTAACTCGACAAACGGCTATTACGTAACAAGGAGAGATTTCCTGTTTGGCAAAGAACTCAAACACGGCGAGTTTTCGCGAGCCGGGTGGTTTGGAAACGCAAAAATTTTAAGACTTGGAAGGAAGAATGCCGGCAAGTGGAAGAGGTCAGTTCATGAATACTGGGATATAAAGGGAAAAGTCGGAACATTAAAAAATCCGTTATTTCACTATCCCCACCCCGATTTAAGAAGTTTTATTAAAAACATAAACTATTTTTCTACACTCCATGCCAACGAGCTTCTGAAAGAAGGAAAAAAGTCTAGTCCTGCCAAAATTGTAATTTGGCCGGTTGGGAAATTTGTCTATAATTTTATTTTCAGGCTGGGTTTTTTGGATGGTATGGTAGGATTCGTAGTAGCGCTCATGATGAGTTTTCATTCGTTTTTGAGTTGGAGCAAAGAATGGCAATTGCAAAAATATGAATAGTATTTTTATCCCCCTTTGCGAATACCCCGGGCTTAAAGCCTCTGTGGGCAAGCGAAGATGTTTCGCTTCGGAGGGATTCCGCTCCCGACGAAGCTTGGGAGAAGATCCCCCGACCGTTAGGTTGGGGAGCTTCATTTTTCTTTTTCTGGCGGCATTTCCTCTTGGCCAAATCATCAGGGTTGGGATACTACAGCCGATAGACGTGATCGTTGGGGCGGCAGCCATTTATTCGATTGTAAAAAAGCTTCCCAGGCCGCCAGTATTTAAATATTTGGAGAATTTTTTGTTTATCGCAGCCGTATCTTGGATTTTTTCGCTTTTTCTTTTTCCCCAGGTTGAAGTTGCCTATGGGGTTTTGTATTTATTTCGTCTCGCTGCATACTTCTATTTCCTAATTTATGTTTGGAGTTTTGTCAGGGTCAAAAAGGGCAACGGAGAGCTTTTGATCAACTCCCTTCTTATTGTTTCCATAGCCTCCGCTCTATTGGGTTGGGTTCAATTTGCTTGGGTGCCGAGTTTAAGGCCGTTTATGGTGTGGGGATGGGATGAGCATTTATTCCGTCTTGTGGGGACATTTTTAGATCCCACCTATTTGGGTTTGATAATAGTTTTTGGACTCCTTATCTCAATGGCGAAGTTTACGGAAACACTTAAGAAGCAATATCTTTTTATCGTGATGTTCCTTCTGATCTCCCTTGCCTTTACTTATTCGCGGGCAAGCTATCTTGCATTTTTTACCGGTTCAGTATTTACGGGTATCTACAAAAAAAAGTTAAGAATGGTTGCCTTTAGCATTCTCACCCTTCTGGCTTTGGTTTTACTTCTTCCCACGTCTGCCAGTCCCGTACTGCGCCTCACGCGGTCTTTTTCGGCAATAGCCAGGATTGAAAATTATAAGGATGCTTTTCAGGTTTTTTCCAAGTCTCCCGTAATAGGAATCGGTTATGATAATTTGTGCATGGCTTACCAAAAATATATCGGAATTCAGTCTTTTTCCTCTCACGCATGTTCAGGTTCGGACTCGAGCATACTTTTTATTCTGGCAACAACCGGAATTGCCGGTTTTTTGGTTCTTGTATTCTCGGTTATTCAAATTTCAAATTTACTGCCTCAGGGAGCTGAGGTGCAGGTTTTAACATCAACATTTGCGGCCCTTCTAGTCCATAGTCTTTTTGCCAACTCAATATTTTATCCGTGGATAATGGGTTGGATGATGATACTTTTGGCGGTTTCTCTAGGAAGAAAAGTTGAGAGTTAGGGCTGTCTCGGTAGTGTTTCCGGCTTGGTCTATCGACTTAACGGTAAACTTATTTTCTCCGTCGTTAAGGGTTATTGTGTATTGAAACTTGCCGTTATCATCTCCCGCCACAATGCGGTCGTTAACAGTTATCTGAGTATTGGGTTCAGAGGTTCCCTCGATCGTTATTTGTCTTTCTTTAGACCCTAAGAATTGGGCGCCATTGGCAGGACTATCAACCGTTAGAGTCGGAGGCTTATTATCAAACACAATTTTGTAGTCTTGAGTTTTTTGACTTACGTTTCCGGCCGGGTCAACGGCGATTGCCGAAAAATTATTTTCGCCGTTTAAGAGTGTCTTACTGAATGTGAATTGGCCGTCTTTGTCCGTAAGGCTCTCCTGTTCGCTTCCGTTAAAAGTTAACTTAACAGTTGCCCCGGGTTCGGAGTTTCCCTTTAGGTCAATTTTGTTTTGATTGGTAAAGTCGGGGAGTGTGTCGAATTTTGGCGGGGCGGGAGGGGTAGTGTCGCTTGAGACAATCGGTTTATTACTTTTTCCTATTTCGGATACAACCCCTGCAAAGTTGCCGAGTAAGGGAATACCCTTAAAAAACAGAAGAAGCAAAGCGGCAATGGTCAGAACAATAAAAAT
>CAZCNT010000032.1:0-5660 GCA_964500695.1 uncultured Gammaproteobacteria bacterium
ATTCCGGAGATAATATTGAAACAAGAAATATTTTTTCATCTCAATCACTTGAAGCGATTAGTGGGTATGTTGAAGGATATGATTTGATTGCTATCGATGAAGCACAGAGAATTCCAAACGTTGGTCTAGGTTTAAAGATATTAGTTGATAATTTTCCAAACCTTTTTGTTGTAATAACCGGGTCGGCCTCTTTAGATTTATCATATAAAATTGGTGAACCCTTAGTGGGAAGAAAATATACTTATCGTCTATATCCTTTGTGGGTGGGAGAACTTTCAATAAATAAAACGCCATTTGAAATTAACGAGCAAAAGGCGGAAAGAATGATTTTTGGATCGTATCCTGAAGTTATTAATGCAAGTACGGTTAGTGAAAAAATAAAAATATTGGAAGAAAACGTTTCCTCATACCTGTTTAAAGAAATAATCGAAATTGAACAAATTGGAAACACCAAACTGCTTTTAGATTTATTGAAATTGATTGCATTTCAGGTCGGAAATCAAGTTTCTTTAACCGAACTTGGTAAATCTTTAGGTGTCGATAGAAAGACAGTACAGAAATATCTCAATTTGTTTGAACAAGCCTTTATTCTTTATAATCTTCGTGGTTTTAGTCGGAATTTGAGAAAAGAAGTCACTAAAAAAAGCAAATATTATTTTTGGGACAATGGTATTAGAAATGCAATTATTAAGAATTTTAATGATTTAGGTACACGGGATGATGTGGGCGCTTTATGGGAAAATTATTTAATATCGGAGAGATTAAAAAAACAGGAATATAAACAAATTTATTCTAGTAATTACTTTTGGAGAACATGGGAAGGGCAAGAAATTGACTGGGTTGAAGAAAGGGATGGTAAAATACATGGCTTTGAATTTAAGTGGAAGGAATCGAACCTAAAGGCACCATCCCAATGGCTAAATACCTATTCCAACGCAACTTTCCAAACAGTTAATCAAGAAAACTACCTTGAATTTGTAAAGTGAGTTTAGATAGCCTCGTAAATCCGTTCGACAAACTCAGGACTATAGAGCCTTGAGAATACAGGATAATTCTGTGGTTACTTTGAGTTTTCGAGAAGCAAACTTGTTTATATTAGAGTTACGATTCTCGAGCTCGAGGTTTCTTAATCGGGCCATGTTGGCACAAAAAAGAGCATCAAATATTATGATTAAGTCTAAAGCTTGGAACTGGGATTTATCTATTGCTCCTTGGTGGGAGGAGCCAGCCGCAGAGGTGTATCCTCTTTTGTTCAAGTGGAACAAAATGGGGTTTAAGAAATTTCTCGATTTAGGCTGTGGCATCGGAAGACATTCAATTTTCTTTGCCAATAATGGTTTTGAGGTTGACGCCTTTGATCTTGGCGAAGAAGGTGTCAGGAAACTAGACAAGTTAGCAAAAGAAAAAGGACTGCCCATTAGATCTAAGGTAAGCGATATGCTTTCTTTACCATATGAAGATAACCAATTCGATTGCCTCGTTGCATATCACGTTATATATCATTCAGATGATGATGGAATTAAAAAGGTAATATCTGAAATTAAACGCGTGCTTAAAAAAGATGGTGAAGCGTATGTTACCTTCAATTCTCAAAATTCTGATTCCTATAAAGACCTTGATAATAAACATATAACTGAAAATACGATTGTCAAAGAGAAGGGCCACGAAGCTGGGATTCCTCATTACTATGCAAAAAAGGAGAATGTCGAAAACTTACTGAAAGATTTTGAGATATTGGAGTTTTCTTACAAAGAAGAATACTATCCAGACTATATGGGTGCCCATTATTTTGTTCTTGTTAAGAATACTAAACAGCCGCTACCTTAGTTGGCATTTTGATCTGTTTCAGCCTTTCTTTCGCTTACTCAGCCCAGATTGGGTTTTGAAATACCTTGATTATACGGGACAAAGCAGTGGTCAGTGCGAAACTAGGAACACGGAGCAGAGGCTATTTTAGGTATCCTAAAATGGTCTAAATATAATCCTAGCTTGAGCAAATCGTGGTAATATAGAAAATATAAATGAAATTAGTTGATTTATTTAATAAAAGAGACATATATTTTGGAGCATCTGTTTTGCCAAAACTTTTCGAAAAATACCCCATATATACAGAGACACTTTCGTCTGAGTTTGACATGGTTGCTTCCGAAAACTCTGAAAAATGGTCGACAATTCACCCCAATTTAAATGAATATTTTTTCGATGAAGCAGATAAATTAGTAAATTTCGCCTCTGATAATAAAATGGCTTCTCGTGGACATGTCTTAGTTTATTCAAGAAAAATGCCTGACTGGTTTAATAACCTTAAAGATAAGAATGAAATGGAGAAACAACTTGAAGAACACGTTAAAACTATTGCCGGAAGGTACAAAGGAAAGATTTATGCATGGGACGTAATAAACGAAGAATTTGATTTTGATGGAAACCACCAGCAAAGCCCACTATATAAAGTGCTTGGAGATTCTTATATTGAAAAATCATTCAAATGGGCGCATGAGGCAGACCCGACAGCCAAGTTATTTGTTAATGAATTTGGTATAGATGAAATGAATAGCCGCTCCGATTTAACTTATAAAATGATAGAGGAATTGTTGGCAAAAAATGTACCTGTTCATGGGATTGGTTTTCAGATGCATAGGGCTCTTGGAACAGATGATTGGTTTCCGTGTATCCCTGATATGGAAAGTCTTAGGAAAAATTTTGAGAGGTTTGAAAAATTGGGTTTGGAAATTCATATTACGGAAATGGATATTCCGATACAAAAAGGTACAGGCACATACGAGGAGAGGCTCGTTGAACAAGCAAAAGCATACAAAGAAATATTGGAAGTTGCTTTGTCAATTAAAGCTTTTAAAGCGTTAGTTGTGTGGGGAGTAAGCGATGCTTCAAACTGGATTGATTGGATTTCGAAAGAGAAAGATGCCCCACTTTTATTTGATAGAGGATATAAAAAGAAACCGGCATATTTTAGTATGATGGAAGCGTTTAGCCAGAATTAAATTAAACTTTTAATACCCCATGCCCCGATACCCCGACATTTTTTGTTATATAATTAATCATGTCCAATAAACAATTTCCGAGTGGTCTGCAAGCCGTTCTTTGGTCAAAAAATCTGAACGACTTAGATACAGACAAGGATAAAAACTATATTATTAATCAGGTGTTAGCCTTTGGTTTTCTAGAGCATTTACAGTGGCTTTTTAAAACTTATCCGAAAGAGGTTGTAAAGAAAACTTTTTTGAACAATCCCATTAGAACCTATTCTGTCAAAAGTTTAGACTTTATTAAACTAATATTATTTGGAAAAAAACAAGTCGATTTGGATGAAAAAAAATATGTCCAGCATTCACTTTGACATACTCGATCCCCAGAGGCTTGAAGTTTTCAATCTGCTTTCAAGTTTCAAAAAATATGGAATATTGGGGGGAGGTACTGCAATTGCCCTACAGATAGAACACAGAAAATCGTACGATTTCGATATTTTCCTCGAAAAAAGTATTCCCAAAGAATTGGTGAACGATGTAAAAAAAATATTTCCTGACTTTCAAATTCTTAGGGAAGAAACAAACCAATTTGATTTTGTGGTGCGAAACGAAATAAAACTGACTTTTCTAAAACATGCCTTTCCACCTTTATACCCCCCAATAGAAACGAACTCTATAAACCTCTTTAATCTTAAGGATTTGGCTAGCAATAAAGCAGCTACAATCGGCAGACGGGGAGTTTGGAGAGATTATGTTGATTTATTTTTCTTGATCAAAAACGGTACCTCAAGTTTAAAAAGCGTTATTGCCGAAACAGAAAAGCGTTTTGGGGGTGAATTTAACAAGAGATTATTTTTAGAACAATTACTTTTTACAAAAGATATCACAGATTTTGGAATTAACTATTTAAATAAGAGATATTCATTTGAGGAAATTAGCGGTTTCTTTGAAAACCAGGTTAAAAATTATACTTTATATTAGTGTTACAATTCTCGATCCAGATAGGTTGAACACCTATTTTGAAATTTTTACCACTTATTAAATTCCTCTTCACTTAAATGCATTGAGCCTGTACAGTTTTTACTTCCACATTTACAATTGTGGGGGCAGGGGTTACAGGCTTCACTTTTTGGGGGGAGGAGATATGAAATTGTTATTTCTTCTCCAACTTTTATGTTTCTTAAGGCAAAGAAATAGACATGACCTTTGTTATTTAAAATCCAGCAATTTGGTTCGCAGGAGTGATTTATAAGATGAATATCGTTTTTTGTAAGATCCGGATAAATGGCGTACTTGTCATTCAAAAACATCAGGTACAATCCATCTTTGTCTTTGTCTAAATCATATTCCTCAATTTTGATCTTTTTACCCGTATATTCACCAATTACAGTCTTTATCTTAATTTCTTTTTTACAAAATACACCCCTCCCTCTGTCTTTTGTTTCCCTAACCTGCCAATAACTTTTAGTAATTAAAAACATGGTCTAATTTAACACAAAATTATATTTGATATAATCGATATATAATAAATAGTAAGAGAACAACATGAAAGGATTTATAAATTTTGTGAGAGAACAGGGAGTGGTGGGTCTGGCGGTGGGCTTTGTTTTGGGTGGTGCCGTGGCAAAGATGGTAACAGCGCTGGTTACCGATCTTATAAATCCGTTAATTGGCCTGCTTATGGGAGGATTAAATCTTAAAAATGCTTATATACCGGTGGGGGCCGCCAAGTTAATGTGGGGAGACTTCATAAGCGTGACAATAGACTTTCTAATTGTCGCTTTTGTTGTATATTTTGGAGTCAAGCGGCTCAAATTGGACAAACTGGATAAGAAGTAGGCGTTATTTTTTCTTCGTTGAAGATGCTTTTTTGACCGCCTTCTTAATTTTAACAAGATCTACTTTGTCGGCAATCCGTTCGACAAGCTCAGGACCTTTGGTTTTTTCTTCTTTAACGGTCGGAGTGATGGTTTTAGGTTCCAGAATGTTAATCAATTTATCAAGCTTGGCATTTATTGCGTCAAGTTGAGCCTTACTTTGATCAAAATTTGGAGCCCTAAAACCGGACCCTTCGGGCCTCGGCGAATCAGTTCTTCCTCCCCTCATTTTCTCAAAACAGTCACTGCAATATACAGGCTTACCGTTTGTGGGCCTAAAAGGCACCTCACATTCTTTTTGACAATTACTGCAGGTAGACTTAAACATCTCCCGTGGTCCACGATCGCTTCCTCCACCAAAGCCACCGCTTCTGCCTCTTCCGCCAAAATCACGTCTGCCAAAACTCCGCCCTCCGGATGAGCCTCTGTCCCTGTTAAAATTTCCCATAGATTTATTATATCACGCTTTGAAGATAAATGTGAGGCTTTATGATTATTTTTTCACTTCAAACCAGTCAATTTCGCTTTCGTCGTCCGGTTCACCGTTATAGTTGACTAAAATTTCTTCACCCTTTTTGATAGGTTTTATGGCTCGAAAGACCATTGACTGTGTTTTGAAATTTTGTTTCCAATCCGCATTTGGGGAGAATGAGTGATTATAAATCGAGCCATACCCAAGCACTAACGCTGCCCCACGGGTGCTTCGCCAAGGATAAATATAATGACTAAGCTGAGTTTTTTTCCAGGTTCTTCCTGCCTTTGGTATCAAAAACCAAAACTGGGCAACTTTCAATAATTT
>CAZCNT010000033.1:0-5370 GCA_964500695.1 uncultured Gammaproteobacteria bacterium
CCATTTTTAATCTACGGTTCGTAGCCATCCTTCGCCAAGGCTGCGGAGTGGCAAGCTATTTGATTATCATTTCAAAAGGGATATATACTGAATTCAGTTCCCGAATGAAGAAACTTGCATCATATCTGTTAATCATCCTACTACTTTTACTTCTGGCTTCGTTGTTACCAATCTTTCCAAATAAAAGCACACTCCTGCGAAAGTGTAAGTTTAATGAATCCTCAGGAGCATACAATAAGTGTTTTTGGCGCTGGGACAAAAGCCTGAACGCGCCATCGGTTTATTTCTAGGACGGAGCACTTATTGACAGTGAAACTACATAGCTGATACGATGATGAGAGCAGTGTAATCAATGAAAAAGAAATATTTAATTTTTACGATTGTTTTGGTTTTGGGACTTGCCGTTTACGAAACTTCTCCCGTTTTTGCTCTTGAGAGTTCTGATTCAGCGGAAACACTAAAGACGGATGAGCCGGGAAGATGGGGTAAATCACCGAAGCCTCTGGGTACGCCTCGTGTAAAGGGTGTGGACCGTTTAAAAGACAACAGGCTTAAGATGTGCCAGAAAGGCGAAAAAGAAATTAATGCGAGGCTAACAAATACGGAAAAATTAGTTAATGAAATGCTTGCCAAGTTTGATACGATTGCACAAAGAGTCCGGGATTTCTATAACAATAAAGTTGTTCCGTCCGGCAAAACCGTGCCGACTTATTCCGTACTGACGGCTGATATCGTTACTAAAAAAGCTGCGGTTCAAACTGCATTGGCAAACGCCAAAAGCGACGTATCCGGCTTTTCTTGCACCGCCGAAAATCCCAAAGGACAAATCACACAATTTAAAACTGATATGCAGTCTGTTAAAAAGGCTCTGCAGGATTACAGAACTTCGATTAAAAATCTAATAGTGGCTGTTAAGTCGGTGGCTGGGGTAGAAGCAGGGAGCGGATCTCCCCGGGCGTCCGGAAAGCCGGTGAAAACAGAGCTGCCGGAACCGACGTCAGCACCAACACTCTAAAATGAAAAATCAAAAAGGCTTTATAATCGTTGTTTTGGCAGTTCTTGTAGCTATTGCTGCGCTGGCAGTGATTGGTTATGGATTTTACACTAAAAATAAGAGTCTTTTGATACAGACGGGAAGTGGTAGTCAAACGCCTGTTGCGGTACAGAATAAAGATCAAAATAAACAGGCAGTAAAAACAGCCGCTCCAATACAGAATGCCAGCGACCTGGATTCTGTCTCAACCAGCTTGGATAGTACCGATACCACCCAATTAGACACTCAACTTGATTTGTTAAACTCCAGCACGTCTTCTTTTTAACTTTAGTCCGTATTTTTTACGTTTGAGTTGGAGGCGTATATAACAATCTTTGGTATATGAGGATATAGTTCATGACGAGAGACAAAAGGATTTTCCGCGGTTAATGCTTCATTGGCATCGATTTTAAGAGTTGACTCAAGACATCCCCGAAGATTGCAATTTTCGGGATTTAAGCAATCGGGATTAATGGGACAAATAATCCGATCTATATTTTTTATACCCACTTGGAAATATTTTATACCTTTTTTGATTGTTTTCAAGGTCAGTTCTGGAATTAACGTGATAGGGGGAGTAAGATTTATATAAGACTTGCCAAAAATCTCTAAAAGTTTCTTATCATTTATACCCAAACTACTTTTAATCCTGGCGATTTTCCCTTTGTTTTTGATTTGGCGGATATTCAGCCAATCCGGAACAAACCTTGGAAAGAGGATAATTTTTACAATTATCGGGGTAACACTTTTACCTGCATGGATTGGCGGCTATGCTTTTGTGGGAGTGTTTGGAGCGTATCAATTGGGATACATTTTTGAAGATACAACAATAGTCGGAACGGGATCAATGTACCCAACCTGGCCAAAGGGAGACGTGGGGAAAACCCCAAAGGAGTTGGCAAAACAGGTAGTGGGGAATGCCGGGTTTACCCGATACCCAAATGGACTTGTTATTGCCGGCAGAAGATTTTTTGGACACACAATCGAAAGGGGAGATATTATAACTTTTCGCAATCAAATTACTGAAGAGTTAAGCGAAAAAGTTTACGGTGAGCCGGCCGGACTATTGAAAAGAATTATTGCGGTTGCCGGTGACACTCTGGAACTTAGGGACGGGTTGGTTTATTTGAATAATAATCCAATTAAGGAGCAGTATATTGCAAAACCGCACACAACTTTCGGGGAGGCTTTTTTAAAAGAGTGTCAAAAAGTTAGTGTTCCGGGAAACAGTGTCTTTGCAATGGGGGATAACAGAATGGGGAGCGCAGATTCAAGAGAGATAGGATTTGTGCCGGTTTCTGACATTAATTATGTGCTGCCGTATCGTGCCCAACTGGGAAAGCTGGATAAAAATTGGCGCGATACAACAAACGACCTTGACGGTTCCTCAAAGCCGAAAATTGACAGAAATAAACTTGTTAAAATTCTTAATGCAAAAAGGAAGGAAAACGGGGCCGGGGCGATAGGATATGACAACAAACTTGAAAAATCCGCGGAACTACGCGGGAAAGCAATATTAAAATTCGATGATTACTCTTACGAAGCGACAAAAAGTGGCTTTCCAATGGAAAAATCAATGGCAGATGCGGGATACTGGAATACATACTGGTGGGAAGTAATTATTCCCGGGTACTACGACGCAGAAGGACTGATCGAAGACTATCTGGATAGAGATACAAGTGATGCCAAAAAAACCTGGTTTGATAAAAAGTTTCAGGACATTGGTGTGGCTGAAGTTGAGGGAACCGTAAATGGCTGCCCGACTCAAGTAATAATTGTACAAGTTGCAGGTTATATACCCGCCACTTACGATCCTAAAACTGTTCAGAGCTGGAGGGATTCATTAAATAATTTAAACAGTGTTATTCCTTCCTGGGAGAACGCTAAAGGTAAGGGTTGGGTAGACGAGGGAGATTTGATACGACTTCTTGACCTACTTTATAAAGAGAGAACGATAGCAACTGATATTTTGGCAAAAGAAGAAGCCCGGCTGTGGCTAACGAAAGCCGATAACAATTCTATTGAGGAATATAACAAAATGGCAAAGGAAAGCGAGATCTTGGCGAATAAACTAAACGGGAAGATGAATTGATTTATATATTATGGATCTTCTTACAAATCTTCAGCATTAACCGCCGTGTGGCCCATTCGACTCTGGATTCGACTCGTCAAACTCGCTCATCATCGCTCAGGGTTATAAAGGAAAAATTTGACTAGTTTTAAAATTACGATGCATTAATGCATCGTAATTGTGTTTTAATGTATCGATATATAAATACAAAAATAGGAAAAGAAAGTGAGGAGGAATTTGACGGTTTGACTTTGATACGTGCTTGTATTAGTATGCTGGCATATGGATGGAACATCAGATGGAGTGCAGACACCTCCACAACCGGGCGTTATTGTTAAAGAGGGAGAGAATTTTCCCAGAATTTCCGAGCGTTTACTAAAGTTAAGTCCTGCTGGGCTGCAAAGAGGAATCGACAACATTGTTAAAGCACTTGAATTGAATCGCGGCAGTCTTTTTTATAGCGCCGAACGGGAAGAAGAGCTTGAAAACAGTCAGTGTCTTTTAGAATTTGCCAAGACGGCAGTTGAACGGCAAAGGGCAAGCGTTGAGAGGTAGTGAACAACTTCCGAGTGTCTATTCGACTCATCTGATTCGCTCAGGATCTGCGAGGAGAAATTTGAGTTGTGGTATTATAATAATGTCATGACAAAAACTTCTAAATTACTTTTGGCACACGAAAACAAATGGGTAGCCCTTAATAAAAGAGGTGACAGGGTTTTAGCTTCGGCAAAAGACGCAAAAGTGTTGAGTAAGAAGCTTGACGCCCTCAAAATAGGAAGAGATGAAGCCGTGATGACCTACGTACCATCTTTCAGAGGATGGTACTCTCCGTATAATGTCTAAGAAGATTGAAGTTACCTACTTTCCAGACCCCTCTCCGACAGGAACCGTTTATAGACCTAAAATTATGGTCTGGATCTCAAATCAGAATAAACATAGTCGTATTTTTCATGCCTTAGTAGATTCGGGTTCAGATCGGAACTTATTTCCAGCTAGTTGGGGAGAAGCGGTTGGAATTAATATCAAATCGGGTAAAAAATGCTCTATCTATGGGATTGGGAATGCAGAATTAACTGCTTATACACACGAAGTTGATTTACATTTAGGTAGGGAGACGTTTAGGACAACAATCGATTTTTCCTACGAACAAGGAATGCCTCTTTTGGGCAGACAAGGATTCTTTGATTTATTCAAACGAGTTGAGTTTAGAGAAAGTAAGAGAATGATAGAGTTTAAGATCTAAGGATTTAGCAATCGCTGTTCATACTTCAGCTCTCCCCGGTCGGTATAAGAAACAATTTCGGCGAAGTTGGCTTTGACCAACTCTTCATTAACCAATTTCCCTTTTTTACATCCATCAGGATTTACGGTTAGGCCAACATTTGACTCGTTTCTGGATTTATGCATATAGTCGGCAGGAAGAAATTGTGGAGCACTCTCGCAATCCACCCAAACCCAGGCAAGAAGGCGGCTGAATTTATCATCTTGATAACGGTCGTATTCGAGAAATACTTTTTTATTAGAAATTTCTTTGGTTAGTTCGTTTATCGCCTCGGAATAGTTTTTCTGCCCGCGATCAGGTGCATCAATACCTATCAAACGTACTCGTACCCCACTTTTCAGTATAAAAGTATCACCATCTTCTACTCGAGAAACATATCCGCTAGCGGGAAAAAGGGCCTTAAGTTGATAGTAATTTTTAATTTTGTCGAGCGCGCCGGTTTTCCAACCAAGAGCGGAGGCGAGGAGGAGGCCGGGAATGAGAATGTAGGGAATGCGCTTTTTAAGAAGATTTTTTCTTGTTAACGGCGATTTCTTTTTTAGTTCGGGAGGATTTTTGGAAAGCATAGTTTATATTAATATTATTTTTGCCAAAAGAAAACCGCCTGGGATATAAATGCCTGCAGGCGGTTTTTCTTGACGATTAATTTCTTTATACTTCTTGGGCGAGGACACCTCCCAGAATTATTGCTCTCGATTTGGGCGAAAGATCCTGAAAAAGTGTTTCCATCCGGTGGAGATCAACAGGTCTTGGGGGATTTTTCTCCCAATGGTGTGCCTTGATCGCTTCGCCTGACGGTAAGACAATCAGGTTCAACTCCACCGCATTTTTATCAACGCGGTACTTTTTCTCCTCGAATACAAATTCGATATCCATGCCGTTCTCCTTTTTTAATCGTGCAAGATTAGATTCAAAACCAGAAATCTTGGTCAGCAAAATTTGACCGTTTTTTTGGTTTTGTTGAGGCTAATTATATCACAATAG
>CAZCNT010000034.1:0-3138 GCA_964500695.1 uncultured Gammaproteobacteria bacterium
ATTATTCACAGACTCGGAATTCCAACCAGCTTTCTAATTTACCGATTCTTTCCCGTAATTTTGTCTGTTGCTTTGGGTATCGGAACATACAAACTTGCTCAAATTTTATTTAAGGATAGGTTTGTCAGTTACATTTCGGTATTTTTTGCCTTCTTTGCCAGCAGTTTTGGCTGGATAGTAAGCTTGATTAAGCATGAGCAAATCGGTGGAGAGTCCGCATTCTGGGCAAATCAACCCGTTTCAATGAATCTTAACCCTCCTTATGCCATTTCCCTTGTCATCATCATATTTTCGATCCTGTTAATTGATTCATACATTAAAAAGGGAGGATTTATTAAGGCAATCGCAATAATTGTCCTATCGGGAACTTTGATTGGATTTAAAGTCTATGCCGGAGTCATTCTTTTGGGGGGACTTTTTGTTTTAATGGTTAAAAGATTGGTTATCGATAAAGATAAAAAGCTTATTCCTATTTTTATTTTCTCCTCCCTCATTACATTAGTGATATTTTTTACTCAAGACCGTTTGTCGATTAGACTTTTGGAATTTAATCCTTTGTGGCTGGTTAATACGATGATCGACGCTGGAGACAGGGTTGGTATCCCCGACTTTACCGCGAAAAGGTTCGCTTATTTGGCAGAGAATAAGTGGTTACATTTATTTGCCGTAGAATCGATATCATTTTTAATATTTTTCATCGGAAATTTAGGGACAAGGATTGTTGGCTTTTGGAAGTTTGAAAAAAAGAATGTGAGTAAAGATTCATTTGTTTTCATTTTTTCGATGATGGCAGTTTCGATAGTTCCGCCTCTTCTCTTTACCCAAAAGGGAAATCCCTGGAACATTGTCCAGTTTTTCTATTACTTTTTGTATTTTGCCGGTTTTTTTGCAGCCGCATCAATCAAGAAACTTCCGGTTTGGATTGCCATTTTGATTATTGTCATTACGCCCATTAGCTCGGTAGCTACGTTTAGAAATGGCTTTTACCCCAATCCTCCTGCGTATTTACCTGTTGCTGAATACGATGGCCTTAAATTCCTTTCCACTCAGACGGACGGAATAATATTAAAGCGACCCTTTGAGCAAAAAGACAGATCCCGCTTTAAGGACCCGTATTCGATGAGTGTTTATGCCGATAACGCTTACGTCTCAGCTCATTCGGGTAAAAGCGTATTTATTGAAGATGTTGAACAGCAGATTGTTTTGAATACCGACTACAAAGGAAGGTTGACGGACGCGGGAAGATTTTTTATTGAAAAGGATTTAACCTGGTCAAAAACTTTCTTGAAGGTAAACAATATTGCCTACATTTATCTGCCCAAAATTTATACCCTTCCGATGGCGGAAGAGGAATACCCGATGAAAAAGATTTTTGAAAATAAGGATGTAAATATTTATAAGGTCGAGGACGATCATATATCATCCAGATAGGATGTCATAAAGTGCTAGAATGAATAATATGAAAAAACTGTTGGTTCTGGCAATTTTTTTGAGACTTTTAGTCGCTGCTTTCTATTTCCATCCAGATATTAAAACTTTCAACTTCCAAGCATCTTTCTTAAAAAAAGGGGTTATTGATGTTTACCCTTATCTTATAAATAATAAACAAAACCTTCCTTTTAAAGAAGAGTTTGTGTATTTTCCTCTTAGCTATTTTGCCTTAGGAGGATATCAAATTGCAGCAAATCCCATTTTGGGGAATGGATTTAACGCATGGCTTAACAATGCCTCCTCAAATGCTTTTGTAACAGACCCCTCGATATTTAAATATCTCATTGTTCTTAAATTTCCCTATCTCCTGCTTGATATATGTATTGCATTTCTTGTTAGAGAGTTTTTCAAAAACAAGAAAAAGGGAAATCTTGCTTTTACACTTTGGCTATTTAATCCGTTTACCATTTTCCTTATTTATGCTTACAGTAACGTTGATATTTTTCCCGTTGCCTTGACTCTTTTATCCTTTCTTTTAATCAAAAAGCAAAAATTTTTTCCGGCCGCACTTTTTCTCGGATTTGCTGCGGGATTCAAACTTTATCCGCTTCTTATTATCCCATTCTTATTTCTCTATGGCAAAACCTTAAAAGAGAAATTGATATTAAGCGTTACACCTTTGGTTGTCTTTCTTGCTATCTGTGCGCCATTTTTCTCAACAGCCTTTGTTAATTCGGCTCTGATTTCCGGTCTTTCTACCGGAGTGTTTAAATCGGAGTTTGTTACGCTTTTAATTTCAATTCTTTTCTTCTACGGACTTATTTTTGACAAAAAGATGAATATATTCAATTATTGGGTGGCGCTTTTTCTTATCATATTTTCTTTTGCTCTGTTTCATGTTCAGTGGCTTTTATGGTTGGCTCCATTTTTGGTAATAATGGTCATTAAAAAACCGTATTTGGGCCTATTGATTTTTGTAATGGCCGTATTTTCTTTTTCAATCCCCATTCTCTATCAGGACAGGTTTATGACTCTCGGGCTTCTTAGGGCTTACTCTATTTATTTTGATTTATTACCAACCCCCTTCGTTGTAGTTCAAAAAATTTATGATCCCGCTAACCTTTTGGCAATATTCCATTCAGCATTTGCCGGGGGCAGTATGGTTTTGATATATAAATTGTTAGGAAGAGAGAAACAAACATGAAGAAAATGATTTGGTTTACTGTCTTAGCAGTTTTATTCTCGGTATTTATTTTACCCGGAATTCTTGCCTTGGGAATTAGATATATTCCCTATGACATTCAGCCGCCACTGGAGGGAGTAAAAGATATTTACGGACAGTTTACAATTTCTCAGGAGTTTATATCACAAGAGGCTCAATTGGCCGGTATTGGAATGACAATTAAAAATCCCAATCTTAAGAATAAGAAGGAATTCTTTCTTAATCTTTATGATGATAAAGGGCAAATGCTGAGAGAAATCACGTATAGTGGGGCCAATGTCGAAGATGGAAGTTATCTGAAATTCCTTTTTGATCCGATCGCCGATTCGAAAGGTAAAGTTTATAATATTACTCTTTCAAATCCCTCGGCAGACGAGGAAGAGGTCCTTGGGGTTTTCTACACTCTAAATAAACCAGACTGGATAGGAAGAATGTCATTTAATTCGGAAGAGCAGGAAGGAGGAATTTCTCTCGTTACGTTCCAC
>CAZCNT010000034.1:3238-5154 GCA_964500695.1 uncultured Gammaproteobacteria bacterium
TAGCTGGCTTTCCAGACTTCTATGAGCTGGTTATCGAAGATTTTGGTTAAACCTACAGTGCTTAAATCAATTTTTGGAGCCATTGCTTTGGGATAGTAGACGATATCTATACCGGTTAGAGACAAGACCTCTTTTACCTTCACAATATCCGTGCTTTCAAAGATTATTTTTTTGATTTCCAGTCTTTCGTTATAGTCATATCCCATGATGTCCGCCTGTTCAGAATCGTCCATATAAGTTCTTCTTCCGGAAAATGCTGCTACATATGAAGTATCTGACCAATCCCAAATGTTTGGGGTTACTCCGCCAAGGTTTAAATATTGATTATACGGAGGTGTTAGTATGACGCTTTCCTTTGGAGTATTGTTTTTTACAAAGTTTAGGGCTTCTAACTCTGAAGCCGATATCTTTGCAAAAGCGGGGCGGTTGTAGAATCCTTTTAGGAGTCCGGCTTGAGTGGGAATCATGAGAATTATAATTAGGAGGATAAGGAATTTAAACTTTGTCGTAATTTTACTTGTTCCGATTCCTGCAAGTATTCCAAAAAGAAGAAGGAAATATTGCAGGAACTGACTGGTATTGCTAGCCACTCCTTTTTGGAGGAAAAGAAGGGGGAGGATAAAAGAAAGCAGAATCACTGATATAAAAACCAAACTAAAATAATTTTTTATTGATTCTTTAGTTTGCTTCAGAAAGTCCCAAAGGCCGATGAGTCTCATTCCCAAATTTCCAAAGAAGAATATCAATAGTCCCAATCCTTCCAGCCAAATGACTCTTTTCCAATTATGCTCATAAATGTAGGTTTGACGCCGCAATTCCCAATCAAGTAAATTCAAGCGGGATGGCTCGACTATCATTGTACGGATATACCACCAGGGTTCAAAAATCAAAAACGATGTAGACCCTGAAGTATTTGGGAAATATAAAATTGCAGTTAAGACCCCGCTTACAATTGAAAGCACTAGAAGTTGAAACTTTCTTTCCCGTAATACTTGCCATATGCCGGCAAGGAATATCGAAAGAAGAAGTACGGCTCCTGCATAGACCTTAAAACTTGCCAGAGTTCCGAGAAGAAGAATACAGATTGCCCAAGTTAGTTTGCTGCTTTTTTTTGTTAGAACTAAAACAAAATATAATGTTGCAAGGAACAGAAAATTTGAAACAATTTGGGGAGGGTTACCGCTTGAACTTTGGGGTTGAGTTGCCCAGAAGACACTTTCTCCCTTTCCGATCAGATAGCCAAAACTTCCTGCAAAATATGTAAATACTACCGCCCAAATACTTGCGGAAAAGTTATTTGTAAGTTTTTTTGTTAAAAAGTAAGCCGATGCGCCCAAGAATAGTGAATAGAGGAAGGGAAATATTCTGAAATAAAGATCCAAATTGTTTACGGGGAAGTACTTACTGATTATTGCAGGGGCAATGTCGCTAAAGAAATGATAATTGACCAGTTTTTCCCCGGCAAAGGATGGGTTCTCAAAAGGGAATCCTCTTTTAAACTCTTCCATGAGGGCCATGTGCCATGTAGCGTCGTGTCCGTGAGAGCTCCAGAAAACCAAGTCTTCGTTTTGAAATATGCCACTTGGAGAAATTACAGCAAGCTGTCCGGCTATTCCCAGGATAAATACAATTATAATTAGTACTGTTTGCAGATTAAACCTGATTTTTATCCGCTTAACTTTCTTTATCAGGGGTTTAATTCCGAAAAAGATGGAAATCAGAGTTAAGGGGATAATCAGGAAAGGAATTTTCAGAATGAAAAGGAAGTAGGAAACAAGGGTAAAGAGTGTGAAAACTACAACCCCTCCCATGAGTATTCCTTCCATGCAATAAATTATATACAATAGTGCTATGGTTAGGAAATCAATACTTATTCTTCTTACCATTTTGCTTCTTGGTTTCGGAATACGTGCCTA
>CAZCNT010000035.1:0-4200 GCA_964500695.1 uncultured Gammaproteobacteria bacterium
GCATCAGTTTCTGTTGAACCAAAAACTAACACCGACCCTCCGCTGACAACCTGTCCCTCCTTTGGACTTTCAATGATCAAGTTCGGTGGTGAAATAAAACGAGAATATTGAAAAACCAAATAACCAAGTACTGTAACCAAAATTACGCCGACCCCCAAGGTAAAGGTTAACTTGGGGCTCCATGTAAATTTGGCTGAAACGTCCGGTTTAGGATTAATGTTTAATTTTTGCGGCGGATAGTCCCTCTTTAGAACCGCAACTGCTAGGTTGGTATCAACTCCGAGCGCAGCCGAGAGGCTTTTTACAAAACCCAACACAGTTGGAAAGGGAGGTAGATCTTCCCATCTCTGTTTTTCTATAGCGTCTAAAAAAGAGTTTTTAATCTTTGTTAACCCTTCAACATCGGCAAGCGAGTATTTTTTGTTAACACGTGCCTGACTTAGAATCTCGCCAATCGTTTTCATATATTTATTTAAATAGCAGGCGACAAGATCTTTTCCGTAGGAAAAGTAGCCTTATCGTTTTCATTTTGTAAGCGAAGCCAAAAACTCATCCGCGTTTTGAATCAATACGTCCCTTGGTTTACTGGATCCGTCAGACGGAGCAATAGCTCCTGACGCCTCAAGTTGGTCCACAATTCTTGCTGCTCTTGCATAGCCAATTGAAAGTCTGCGCTGCAGTAGTGAAGCTGAAGCTCTATCGTACTGGCAAATAATCTGCACCGCTTGTTTAAAAAGATCGTCCATCTCACCTGACACACCGCTAATAGTAACCGATCCGGGTTTGGTCATGGTTGTAACTTCCTCTGTATACTGTGGCCCGATTCCCTGATTTTTAAGAAAATTAACCAAATCCCCAATTTCTTTATCGTTTACAAAAGCGCCCTGAATTCTCATTGGCTTAGCTTGTTCCGGAGGTAAATAAAGCATGTCGCCCCTTCCAAGTAATTTTTCAGCCCCTTGAGTATCTAATATCACTCGCGAGTCAACCTGTGAGGCAACCGCAAAAGCAACCCGAGACGGAATATTGGCTTTAATAAGTCCGGTGATGACATCAACCGAAGGTCTTTGGGTAGCAAGAACCATGTGTATCCCCGTGGCCCGACTCATTTGGGCAATCCTCGTAATTGCGTCCTCGACCTCAACAGGAGAAAAAAGCATAATATCTGCAAGTTCATCTATAAAAAGGAGTATGTAAGGTAGCGCTTGAAACCCGGACATTTCATTATATGAGTCGATGTTTTTTGCTCCCGCCTCTGCAAAAATCTTATAGCGTCTATCCATTTCCGCCAAAATCCAACGAAGAGCTGAGATAACTTTGTCAGGGTCAACTATTACCGGAGAAAGAAGATGGGGAATCCCATTATAGTGAGTAAGCTCTACTCTCTTTGGATCTACCATAATAAGTTTAACTTCGCTTGGGCTTGCTCTAAAAAGGATTGAGGCCAGGAACGCATTGATACAAACAGATTTTCCGGAGCCGGTCTGCCCGGCGATCAGAACATGAGGCATGCGAGCGATGTCTGCGACAATTGGTTTTCCTGAAACATCTAGCCCCAAAGAAACTTCCAACCTACTTTTTGCTGACTGCATTTCTTCCGATTCCATCATCTTTTTCAATGGAACAAATTCTGCACCTCTATTTGGAAGTTCAATTCCAATCAGATTTCTCCCGGGAATTGGTGCTTCAATTCTAATTGTCCCGGTAGGCGCGGCCAAGGCCAAGGCCAAATCCCTCTCAAGCGAGGTTATTTTACTTAATTTTGTTCCCAGGGCAACTTCCAAGGCGTATTGAGTAACGGCCGGACCCAAGTTAACTTCAACCACCCGCGCGGTTATTCCGAATGATTCCAAGGTTTTTTCAATTGTTGCAGCATTTCCCTTAATGTCCCCGCGGTCCGCCTTTCCACCTTCAGTCTCGGTTAAAAGATCAAGGCTCGGATATTTCCAAACTTTCTCCTCACCCGGAATATTGCTTACCAACTTTTGCTCAAGAGGTTCATGGGGAATATTTACAGATGTATGCGCAGGCCGGGACTCTCCGCCCATTTTAAATGGTCCTTTGCTCATGAGTTTTCCGCCAATTTTCATTTGCCCGCCGTAAACATACCCTGACCCTGTTTTGAAAACCGAAACTATAATTTTTACAACTTGATCAATCGAGGTGTTAAAAAGAACTATCAAACCAACCAAACTTGTGCCAATCAAAATTATTCCAGCCCCAACTCCCGTGACCAGGGCAGAGATTGCCTCCCAAGACGCTAAACCAATAATTCCGGCCCGAAAGAGGGTCATAACGGAAATAAAAAAAAGCATGCCCCCAACAACTACATTGGGCTGCCCCAGTGGAAACTTAATTTTCGAAACCAGAAAGGCAAATGCCAAAAAAAGGAATGGTAAGAAAAGCGCCGACCAGGAAAAATAAGAAATTAGAAGATCATTGAACGACCGAAGAATGGCTCCCTGCCGGGAAAATGAGATAAGAATTAAACCCGCAAGAGCAAAAAAGAAAATTTGAGAAATGGAAAAAACCGTTTCTTTTTTGAGCTTTAATCTGAACCCCCTCTTTGTAAATCTCTTTCTATGTTTCATCGCATACCCATTCTATATCGAAGTGGAGCTAAACCTCAACAACAACAGGTAAGATCATTGGTCTTCGGCGGGTCTTTTCATAAAAATATTTCTCCAAAAAATCTATCGCAGTATTTCTGATAACATTAACGTCCTTTACTTTCCTTCTCTGAAATTCCCCCACCAAATCCCGTGATGCATCGTCTAAAATTTTGCCGTATTTTTGTTCAAAAACGAATCCGCGGGAAAGAAGTTCCGGCACGTCCATTATTACTTTCTCATTACGATCAAAATGAACCAAAGCTATAACTATTCCTTCTTTAGAAAGAATGTGCCGATCCCGTAAAACCGTGTTTCCCACATCTCCAATTCCAAGACCATCAACTAAAACGCTTTTTACATGAATGTGTCCACTACGTCTGGCGTTTTGTCCGGAAAACTCAACAATATCTCCATCTTTTAAGGCCAATGTATCAGATTCTTTTGCCCCCATACTCTGGGCAATCAACCCGTAAGCCCGCATATGACGAATTGTTCCTCCGATAGGAATAAAATATTTTGGCTTGACAAGAGCAAACAACATTTCTATGTCTTTCTGAGATCCGTGACCGGAGACGTGTAAATCCTCCTGCATATCGTAGTAATGAACGTCAACATCGCTTTCAATAAATTTATCAACCAAAAAATCAATACTGTTTTTGCTTCCCGGAGGCCCGGGGTCGGCTGAAAAAATGACAGCATCACCCTTCCCAATCGACAAGTAATCGTGCTGACCTAAGGCTAACCGATAGAGGGCGCTTCCAGGTTGTCCATAACAGCCGGAGATAATGTAAACAAGCTGATCCGGACGGAATTTCGCCGCCTGCTTGGAACGAACCACGACTCCTTCAGGAAAAAACAAAAATCTCAAATCTCTTGCTATCTCCGCTTTCTTTTCAATTGAACGACCTATAAGAACCACTTTTCTCCCTAAATGCCCCGCAGCATTAATCATCTGCTGCATCCTGCTGATATTACTTGATATTGTAGTGAAATAAATTTTTCCTTTCGCCTCCCTGGAGACGTTTTCGATTCTTTCCTCTATCGCCTTTTCACTTTCTGTGTAGCCGGGGTTTGATGCGCCAAGTGAATCAGAGGCGAGTGCAAGTGCACCGCTGGAAGCAAGTGAGGCAACCTTACCAACGTCAAAAGGCCTACCGTCAACTGGTGTCCAATCAAATTTGTAATCCGGAACATGGAACATCTTACCTTCAGGAGTATCTATACAATAACCAACACCGTCCGGAACCGAGTGGGCAACTCTAAACGGGGTTATTTTAAATACTCCCAAAGATATTACATCACGATCAGGGTCAAAAACCTTAAGTTGAACTCCACGCATACCATAATCATCAAATTTATCCTGAATAAACCCAGCAACCAACTTTGTGGAATAAATGGGAACGTTAACGTCCTTGAGAAGAAAAGGCAAAGCACCAAGGTGGTCTTCGTGTCCGTGGGAGATAAGAATTCCTCTTAATTTTTGCTTATTCTGAATAATGTAAGTAAAGTCAGGAATGACCAAGTCAACTCCAAACATCTCGCTATCGGGAAATCCCACACCACAATCAACGACTATCATGTCATTGCC
>CAZCNT010000036.1:0-4043 GCA_964500695.1 uncultured Gammaproteobacteria bacterium
CCCTGTGGTGAAAGAAGCTAATTTTGAGGCTCTTTTTACCATTTTCTTTGACTCTTAAGGATATTTTACACTTTGGAGACCACTTTTTCAACCACGTATTACTTTGCTATACTAACCTCAGTTTGGTTATATCGAATGGCTACGGCTTTTCGAAACCTTTCCGACAAATATATTTTCAGATTGTGAATGGTTATTACTTTTCGCAGAGTACTTTATATTTTGTCATATAAAAAGAAGTTACTTGGTGTGAAGTGCTCGTTGATTTAATATCACAAATAAAATACAGTCCTCTGGTTTTTCCCAAGGACAGTGAAATAGATGGCACCTCACACAAAACCGATTCCGACGGCAATCCGAACGTTTTCAAGCTCAATCGCAATGAGGACAAAGCGTGGTTGAATGACAATTGGGCCAAGCCCGACAATCATTGGAATCTCGACTTTCAGTTTGTTTTCCGTCTCCGAAAGTAAACTCTTTTCCCCGCTTCAAGCGGGGTTTTTCTTTTCTAAAGATCCCAAGTTTTTTCTCCAACCTCCAAACATCTTGCCAACTTCATCTAATTTCAGAGCAATTTCCTCATAATGTTTATGCGAAATGAATTTTGCTTCCCAAGAAATATGAATAAGAAATTTTAAGGTATCTAATAACGAGATGCATCCCGAAACCCTTTCTAATTTCTTTTCTTTGTCTGTAAAATATGCAATGTATGAAAGCTCAAGTAGGTCAAGGAATTTATTTTCTACCCTTGTCCCTATTGTATACCGTGCAGTTTTAGGAATATGAGGAACAACACCAACCCAAATCAAGTATCCCTCTTTGATCTTACTCAAAACAGAGGCATTGCCGAGAGAGAGAGAGAGAGAGAGAGGACGGCTGCGTCTTGTTCATGTTTACGATAATATCGTTTCCATTGAAAATTTACTAGTATCATGGCAGGAATTTTTAAGAGGGAAAAGAAAAAGGAAGGATGTGGCCAAGTTTTCGCTACATTTCACCGATAATGTTATTCAACTTCATGAGGAACTTGTAAACAGAACATATAAGCACGGTTCGTATTTTGCTTTTAAAATAAGCGACCCAAAACCTAGGGATATTCACAAGGCAAGCCTCCGTGACAGGATTGTTCATCACGCAGTCTATAGAATTTTATATCCTTATTTTGATAGGAAATTCATATTTGATTCATATTCCTGCCGTAAAAGTAAAGGAACCCATAGGGCAATAAATCGCTTAAGAAATTTCGCCAGAAAAGTTTCAAGAAATAACATCCGAACTGCTTGGATTTTAAAAGGTGATATTAAAAAGTTTTTTGCGAATATCGACCATGAAATTCTAAAAAATATCCTAAAAAGATACATAGAAGATTCAGACACATTATCTCTTTTAGAGAAGATTATAAATAGTTTCGGTACAGACGATAACAAAAGTATTGGAATACCTTTAGGGAATCTTACAAGTCAGCTTCTGGTTAATATTTATATGAATGAATTTGATCAATTTGTAAAACGAAAGCTTAAAATTAAATATTACATTCGTTATGCAGATGATTTTACTATTCTTCATGAGAATAAATCATATTTACAGGAACTCATACCTAAATTATCCGGGTTCCTGGAAACAGAACTAAAACTTTCTCTTCATCCAAAGAAGGTTTTTATTAAAACACTTGCTTCGGGTGTTGATTTTCTTGGCTGGATTCACTTCACCCATCATCGTATCCCCAGAACTTCAACGAAGCAAAGAATTGTTAAAAAGTTGAAAGGAAACAAGTCAGAAGAAACATTAGCTTCGTATTTGGGACTACTCACCCATGGAAATACATATAAGTTTTCAGAAAAAATTAGAAACGAGTCGCAAAGCGACTAAATAAATGAAAGGGTAAAGGAGCAAAAACTCAAAGTGTCAAAGCGTAAAAGCAACTAAGTTACAAAGTTACTTGCGGAGACGGACAACAAACTGAAAGCCGAGATCCCAATGACGGCCGGGCTAGGCCCAAACGTCATCCAACCACGCCCCGTCCTCAGTGCGACGGAGCCGGAAAACGTACGGATCGCCGTCGGAATCGGCAATTTGTTTCATAGCAACATATTTCCAACCACCAAGTTGGTCCTTATATTTCAAACGAAGCTCAGGTCCAACTTCAGGCGGACATAACTCCAGACCAAAACGTTTTGCGGCTTCATAAATTTGATCCGTGGTTGGAGAATCAGTAAAGCCGAGGTCGCTAACTTTTAAATGAACCAGGTCAATCACCTCACGGGATTTTAATGTTACAAATTCTGGTTTTCTCATCATACTTTCGGCGTATTCACTAACTTGAATTTTATTTTGTTTGAGAGTTCTCTCTAATTCCGCAACGCTTTTCCCTCCGGCTCCAACTGCGTCACGACGGATTTGGCCTTCGGGAAAAGATGTATAAATTTGATCAATACTCTTAAAAGCTGTAAAAATCCCAGGGAAAAGTGGACCAACATAGGCCTTCGTATTCCCATCTACTCCATTTCTATTCCAAGCAATTTCATTCGGGCGGCAACCTAAAACAACGGGAGCATCAACTTTGGGATTTCTTTTATCTCTAAGTTCTTTAATACGAGGGTCGCGCTGATAGCCGAAACCCTCTATTTGCCCATTTATTTCATACAAAAAGACAAGTTCACTTTGGATTAAACCCTCATTCTTTTGAGTTTTCTTCTCTATATTAGTCAAAAGTTTCATATCGCTGGTTGCTTTGTGGTATCTTTCTGCCCCAGGAAGGGTGTTTAGTTTCTTTTCACCGATTGAAGTCATATTTCCTTCAAGGTTTTGGTCTTTATCCGCAACCCCTCGCATCTCACCGACAGAGTCTCCCTGCATACGGATAGCAATTCTGGGAATAGACGGCTTGCCATTTTTATCCAAAGTATAGTAAACATAAAAATCCCCTCCCTTAAGTTGGGTCTCAGCGGTGCCTAAACCCGCCGTACACCAAGGGATACCTTTATTTTGAATCGATTGCCAGAGAGCAGTTGGGTCTGAATTTTGACGATACTTTTTCCATTCACCCCTACTTTCTGCCCGCATTTCAGGGGTAATTTCTCCAGCCTGACTTATTGCTTCAGCGTATTGTTTAGCAAAAGGAAGGCTGGCAAAGTTTTGAGCCTTCTCTTTGGTCAAAAGTTGATTTTGAGGTGTTTCCGTTTTTATTTGAGCCTCTCGAAAGCGGTTGAGAACATTGTTGTCGCGGGCAGAGGCTATCATATCCTGCATATGGGCAAGTGCTTCACGGTCTATATCCGGAAAAAGAAGGTTTGTCCCGGCGGAACGCGCCGGAAATTCACCCTTATCTTTATCAAAAGTGCCAAGACTCAAAACGCTCCTAAAGGTGTAGTAACGGAACCAAGTTGGATAAGGCTCATTTGGATCTGAAAGATAGTTTATCCAATTGTCTAAAGAGTTCTCTAAATCCTTAACAGCAATCTTGCCCCGTTCCTGAAGTTCTCTTTCTCCGTAGCGCACATCTATACCCATCTGACGGGCCGCACGTTCTTCAACAGCCGCGGCGCCTTTGGCCATTTTTTCCTCATGACGTCTGACATATTTGTCCATTACCATTTCCCGAAGCAAAGAAAGAGGCCGGGAATCTCCTTTCTTGTCCTTATTCATAGCAAGGCTTTCAAGACGGTTAAGATATGCCTCTATCCGTGCCGTGGGGTCACCTGAAACCCTATGGCCAGATTGTTCAACACTCCGTACCGCTGACCCGACTTCAAAAGCGTTATGCAAATCATATTTTTTCTTAAGAAAGTCGCCTCCAATTTGATTTTCCATCTGAGCTATTTTAACATAAAATTTTTCACGACTTTTTCAATTACCTCCCACCCAAACCCTTTCCCTGCCAGATATTGGGATATCTTCTGACGGGCTTCACGAACAGGTAGATTTTTCCATTTATATGCCTTTTTCTCAAGAAGTTCTCTGGCCATTTTCTCTTCATCGATCACAGTTTCACCGAGAACTTCGTCGACTGTTTCTTTATTTATCCCCTTCTGCCTAAGCTCTAACCT
>CAZCNT010000037.1:0-3714 GCA_964500695.1 uncultured Gammaproteobacteria bacterium
GATTCCTGTCCCCGGCACATAGTGATATAATAGGCAATCAATGAAACAAATAATCTTACCTCTGATCGGAGTTGCTATTTTTATTATTGTTGTTGGACTGTTTGTTAAAAAATCCTCGTCTTTTAGTTTCCCTAAGGTGGTTTCTCCTTCTCCTACAACTATGTCTTCCGCCAATTCGGTAATCATTAACGGAAAAGTCATAGAAGTCGAAATAGTAAACACACAAGCCCTGAGAACCAAAGGGTTATCCGGCAGAGCATCGCTAGAAAGTGGTCGTGGTATGTTTTTTGTATTTGACAGCAAAAACATCAACGCCGTATTTTGGATGAAAGACACATTAATTCCCCTGGATATTATATGGATTAAAGACAAGAGTGTTATCGGTATCGTCAAAAACGCCCAACCGCCGGCCTCCGGTACTCCCGATGGCAAACTTGAGGAATATTTATCGCCAGGCACTATTGATTATGTCTTGGAGGTTAATTCCGGTTTTTCTGACCAAAACAACATTAAGGTAGGGGACTCTGTCCAAATGCAATTCGATCCAGAACAACTTTAGCCCCACCCAAACTTCGTGCTGAACCAATCATAAAGTCACCCCATTTCTCATTAATGTTGTCCACCGCCCGCACCAAACTTTCCTTTCTAGGTATATTGTCAAAAAAATCCAGCTGCAAAGGTCCATCCTTTGTCAGGCTAAAGCAGGAAACCGCCAAATTTAAAACGGGAGTATTTGGGTTTGCTTCAAGAAGAAGCCTAAAAGCTGCTCGGTAAAAATCTCTTGAAGCAAAACAAAAATGAGGCATCAAATATCCCTTATGCCACCAGGAGCCATCCTTGTAGGTAATTGCGAGATGAATACCCCGCGCCCTGAAACCGGCGACTCTAAGCCTGCTACACATCTTCTCCGTAAGTCTGGCGAGCGGGGGGGAGAGTTCCTCGATTTTACTCAAATTTGCACCGATTGCCACAGAATTGCCATAGGAACGTCTTTCACACGCAACATTGTCTACCTCGTAGCCGCTAAGACGCATGTGCCAATATAAACCTGTAATTGAGTGAAAAGCAGCCTTAAGCCGCCAAACAGGGGCCCCATAAAAATCCAAAACCGAATAAATACCCATGGAGTTAAGTCTAACTGCATTTTTCTCCTTTATGCCGGTCAGATCGGTTAGTTTAAGAGTGGAGTATAGGCTTAAGAAATTTTTGGCATTGATTTCATCTAATCCGTCAGGTTTATGTAACCCCGCTGCGATTTTAGCCAAATATCTGTTTGGAGCAATGCCGATAGAAACTGTTAACCATTCACCAATTTCCCTCTTTATCCTATCTTTAATTTCTTGTGCAACAACCTTTAAAGAGTTGCCCTTTAAAGGTAAACAATCTTTCATATCCAAAGAAAATTCATCTATGGATTTTGGCGTCACTTTATCGGTGTAATCAGAAAGCAATCTGCGCAATCTTTGATGCACATTTCTATATTTCCAAGGGTCGGAGGGTAAAACTGTCAGTTTCGGGTAAATGGCCTTGCCGTCCATAACCTTCATTCCGGTTTTTATCCCAAGTTTTTTGGCTTCGACTGAAGCGGCCAGAATGCAGCCTTTATTTGTTGTAAAAGCAGCCACGACAATAGGTTTGCCACGCAAAAAAGGATTTGCCTGCTGTTCAATAGTTGCAAAACAACTATTCAAATCGATATGCATAACAGTTGAAGGAGCGTTGTTAAAATCCACTTTCGGTTTCCTCCAAAGTCCAGTGCAGACTTTCCGTATCAAATTTGAGACGCATAAAGAGTGTGTCGGCAACCACGGAGAAAATGTGGTACAGAATTTTTCCCTCACGGAAAACGTGGTGAAGCCCTATTTGAGTAATCGTGTGGTTTCTACCTTTCCAAAGAACATATTTTGGAGAATCATTAACCATTCCAACGGTTACTTTTTCATCGATTGTCACAACTAGTTTTAACCCGAATAAAATACGAAGTCAAGCACCATTATTTAATATAAATAGAGCGCGATCCTGAGCGAAGTCGAAGGACAAGTAGTATCATATATTTAGTGAGAAAATCTATTTACTATCTCCTAATTACCATTATCTTTATTCTTGTTGGCTGGTTTGCCAATACAGCGTACCACTTACCCAGATCGGTGAATAATCCCTTAAGTGAAATTAAGCCCAGACCTCTCGATAAATACACTATAGAAAATTTAAGCAATGCTAATGTAACACCTTCGCAAATTGAGGTCGGGAAAGTGCTCAAAGATGACCCAAAATTTACATCATACGAATTTTTCATGAATTTTGATCCGTCTCTTTCCGGAAAAAACCCTAAAAAAGTAAGTGGTGTTCTCAATGTTCCCGAAGGAACGGGACCATTCCCGATAATTGTCATGCTTCGAGGCTTTGTTAAGGCAGAGACTTATTTTGTCGGACAAGGCACCCAGCGTGCGGGGGAAGTTTTTGCACAAAGCGGTTTTATCACCATTGCCCCTGACTTTTTGGGCTATGGAGATTCCGACTTTCAGGTTAATGACGTTTTTGAATCCCGTTTCCAAACTGTAACTACTGCTCTTGTACTTTTGAAGTCCCTTGAAGTAAACGGTATCCAAATCTCCAATCAACGAATCAACCAATCATCTATCTCTATTTGGGGGCACTCAAATGGCGGCCAGATTGCTCTAACCACGCTCGAAATTACTCAAAAAACATATCCCACAGTTCTCTGGGCGCCGGTAAGTAAACCCTTTCCCTTTTCCATACTTTATTTCACAGACTCTCCCGGTGATTACGGTAAAAGTTTAAGAAAGGAATTGGCAAAATTCGAGAAAGACTATGACACCGACTTGTATTCTATTCACAAGTATTTTGACAGAATAAAAGCTCCGATTGATCTTAACCAGGGGGCGAAAGATGAAAACGTTCCCCAAGCCTGGAGCGATTTGCTTTACACAACCCTTAATGACCTGAAAGTTGATATTAAATATCATTCTTACTCCGAAGCCGACCACAATATGCAACCATCCTGGAACCAAGCTATTGCCAACGCTTTAAATTTTTACAAAAAACATATACAATGATGTGTCAGTATACACTGTCATAAATCTATGGTACTTCTCGTAAGATTAGCTATTAATGTGTTTGCTCTTTTTGTTGTTGAATACCTGGTGCCCGGATTCTACCTGGCAAGCATTTGGACAGCGATTGTTGCCGCCATCGCAATCGGAATAGTAAACACCCTTATTAAACCGATTCTACAGCTTATCGCCCTTCCTATTTCGATATTAACTTTTGGAATTACCGCCTTTCTAATTAATGTTCTTCTCCTTTGGGGAACTTCCAGGCTTGTACCAGGATTTGCCATTTCAGGTTTTTCTACAGCCATTATGGCCTCAATCGTTCTATCTTTAGTCAGTTGGTTTCTCCAAAAGTTAGCCCACGAAAGCTAAGACCACGAAAAAAGGAAAGATACACATCTCTTTCCTTTGTTTCGTTAAATTACTGTCTGGGCTCCATCGGACGAGCTATGTTGACATTAATCTTTCTACCCTTAAGATCACTTTGATTAAGTTTCTCAACGGCAGCATTAGCCTCTTCGGCTGTAGACATGGTAACAAATCCAAATCCTCGACTTCTACCGGTCATTTTATCCATGATTACGGCTGCGTCTGTTACTGTTCCTACACTTGCGAATAAAGCCTTAAGATCGTCTACTGT
>CAZCNT010000038.1:0-3606 GCA_964500695.1 uncultured Gammaproteobacteria bacterium
GCTGTTGATTCAACTAAAAGGCAGGGAGGAACTTTCCTTGAAATATTGGGTACTTGGAACCCAATCAAAAAGGAATTAAAAATTAAAAATGAAGAATTAAAAATTTGGGTCGGAAAAGGGGCCCAGATAAGTGCTGCGGTAAAGAAACTCTTGAAAAAATGAAAGAATTACTCGACTACTTACTCAAAGGACTTCTGGATAAGGAAAAATTTGAGGTAACAGAGGCCGAAGACGAAGACCGGGCGGTTTATACAATCAAAACAGACCCTGAAAACATCGGCTTAATTATTGGTAAGGGCGGACACATGATCAAAACATTAAGAAACATCCTCAAAGTCCGCGCTACTCTGGAGAAAAAAGCCGTTTCTCTTAATGTAGAATAATCGTCAAGGTAGAAACGGATTTTGTCTCCCAATACTCTCACCGCCAGCTTCGGAGTCCGTTGGTATTTCCGTACTTGCCGGCTGTGCAAAAGCGCTTATCTTATCCAATGTATTTTTTTCTTCAACCGTTAAATCCGTAATGGACTTGGTAACTGCAGGGAGAGTTTGGGGAAAAGCCGCCCAAAATGTTTTCACCGATATCGTGGCCGACGACCCTTCCACACTTTCACTAAAAGTAATCTTATCAACAAGACTGATGGGCGCAGTATTTTCAATCAGTTTCAAAAAAGCAATAATTTCAGATCTGGTGCCTGCCAAGTCAAAATTCAGTCTTACGCTGGAAAGCCCTGAAACATCACTTGCACCTAAGTCTGATTTTAAGTTGGATAAGACTACGCCGTTTGCTACCGCAAGCTCCTTAATCCGGGCACGAGCGGGCAAAACCGTATTTTCCCCGGGAAGGGCAGATGCTGCAAACTGGGAAGAGCTCTCAACTGTTGTACTAATCGTTCGAAGCATGTTTAACTTTTCGGTTAATGCGGTTTTATCCTGTCTGGTCTGAGAGATTTGAGACCTCAAATTCCGCACTCTGCCGATTCCATAATTCCCAAAAACAAGAAAAAGAATTATCACAATAATTAACGGCAATGTTGAACTTAAAATTCTTTTATAGATCATTTATTTGGTTATGCTGATACCCACTGTATAGCCATTAGTTGAATCATATCCAAAAGATGTCAGGACTACCGATCTAAAATCTTTCATATCTGACAGGCTTTTAATAAAGGCAGATGTATCGGCTGTTGACCTAAACTGAAAAGAAAGGTCAATTTTTTGAGCATCAATTTCAAGCTGGTTTAGCGAAGCAGAGGAACTTAAATTTGAAATAAAAGGTTCAATTGCGATCAAATTTTTAATTGCCTCGGGAAGACCCAGAGCCATATTGATTTTTCCGATCCTGTCTTTCAGGAGAACTATTTGCTGTTCTGTCGTCTGAAGCGTTTTTACTTGTTCTTTAAGGGAATTAGTCTCAGATTTAAGAGCATTAAAGGTAATTGTGCTTACAATAAAGTATATAGAAATTCCCAGTCCAAAAACCAAAAAAAAGGCTAAGCCAATTACGCCTACCATTCTTACTGCCTTTAGAATTTTCCCCAAGTTTCCGGTAACTCCAAACCCCGGGGGTAAAAGATTAATTTTTGTTGCCATATTATTCCTCCCTCATGGCCAATCCAACGGAAACTGCATAAAGAGGGGCATATGAAGCCAATTTTTTAAGAATTTCGGGGTCAGCTTTAACTTTTGAAAACGGATTTCCAACCGAAACTTCCATTCCAAGAAGCTCAGATAATGTTGGAACAATCTTAGGCATACTGCTTGTTCCTCCTGTTATAGTTACCATGCTCGGTACTTCTCCTCCTTCCTCTGTTTGATAGTAATTAACGGCTTTTTTAATTTCATCAGCCACCAGCCGTAAAACAGGGTCGAGCGCCCCTTTAACTTTTCCCTCGAGCTTCGTCGTTTCAAGGCCGTAGGTTTTTTTGTATTCCTCTGCCTGGGGCGCGGTCACCCCAAGACCCTGGGAAACGGACCGGCTAAAGGCTTCGCCGGCGGTAGGAATAGACCTGGAAAATGATAGAGTCCCGTTTTTGGTGATAGCAATATTGGTGGAGGTACCTCCGAAATCAACCAAAAGAACTGTTTTATCAAGCGGGGAGAGTGCGCGGGAAAGAGCTAGGAGTTCCGTTTCTATGGCTACCGGGTTAAGCCCTGCCAAGGAAACTGCCTTTGTATACTTTTCGATAATCACTCTGGGAGCCGCAACCAAAAGAACCACAACTCCCGGGGGGGTAGAAGTCTCGTTCCTGGCAATAATTGTATGCTGAACAACGGCTTCACTGACGGGAATTGGTATATACTGCTCGGCCTCCCACTTGACGGCGGAGGCAATTTCGGAGTCCATCAAAAGAGGAAACTTTATTGTGCGCGTAAAAACTTGAGGCTCAGAAATAGATAAAACTACGTCATGGGAAGAAACTCCTGCTTCTTTATGCAATTTTCTTATAACCTGGGAAAGTGAAGTCATCTCCTTCTCGTCTTCAATTTTGACAATAGAGTTGCCTGTATACCCTACAATTCCGGTTGCAGAAAGGGAGAATCCCGCGCCGTCTTTGGCCAAATCTACTATTTTTATTGTTTTACTACCTATATCAAGTCCAACCATGAGCAGTTAAGTCAGTATACTAGATATTTGATACTAGATACTAGATACTTTTCATTTTGTAAGCCCTCCTGTTCCGGCATAAACCGCGTAATCAAAAACGGAAGGCACTTCCGGCCAACTTTGGAAAACCGCAACTTTACGGTTTGCACTGCCGGCAGTTCCGGTTGAAGAAATACTAAGACCTTGGGAGGGGAGGTATGCACCGGCAGGTCCTACAACGGTTATACCAACAGGTTGTGGAGTAGTGTTGTAAAACATTTTCACCCGGGCAAACTGCAGACGATCCGCGGTGCTAGACATAGTTGCCCCAACAGCCGAAAAGGCAAATGTCGTTTTAAAAGCATAGGTTACCCCTGCCCCTGTTGGACAGGCTGTAGTACTACTAACGGGGGCTGCAAAATGATTTGTTCCTTGACGAGTTAAATAATACGGATCCGCCGTAACCCTCCCGATTCGAATCGTAGATAAAGCTGCCGTAGTCTTATAAAACACGCTTACTTCAATCGCTGGAGTTGTGTTATCCAAAGTTCCCGAATTTCCCCAACAAACCGTCATTGAAGTCCCCCTGAAACAGGGGTAAGTGCCGTTGCAAACTCCGGGCAAATTTCCGGTTGCAGGATCATGCGAAACAAACCATGTCGTCATTGAATCTCCGGAAGAAAGAGCAACGGGATAATTATAACTATTACCCCCCACGGCACCTGCAGCGAAACCTGTAGTCGTGGAAGTGTATTGGGCATTGCCAACCGCTGTAAGAGGAACAGTTTCTATCTTCCCAACCACCAAAGCCCTTTCGACTCCCGCCTCGGCAGCGGAAAAAGCCCTGACGGAGGCTTCCGAGCTCGTAGATACAGCAACGTCGGTAACGGAGCGGGCCATGACAAAAAGCACCATAGTAAGAACTACCGATAAAGAAAGAAGAACCAAAACCAAAGCCTGTCCGGACTGTTTTTTCATCAATTCTCAGTGTAACAATCACTTCGCACAAGGTCAATTCCT
>CAZCNT010000039.1:0-3484 GCA_964500695.1 uncultured Gammaproteobacteria bacterium
CATAGGGGTAACCCTATCGGCTTTGCAGGAAGGATATTACCTTGGGATAAACGTGAGACCGGAAAGTATATTAATTCACCCGAGACTCCGATCTATCATAAAAGTAGCGTTCTTTTTGGTCTGAACCTCACCCGCCACCTTATAAAAAAGAAAAAAGTCGCGATAGTTGTTGAGGGGGAACTGGACCTAATTTCTTCCTATCAGGCAGGGATTAAAAACGTCGTTGCCATAAAAGGTTCGGCATTAACCGAAGAACAGGTGAGGCTTTTGTCCAGATTTGCCCCCAAGTTTATTTTGGCTCTCGATGCCGATTTTGCCGGGGACGCGGCGGCAAGGCGCGGAATAACTGTTGCCGAAAATTCCGGGATTGAAGTAAAGGTTGCAAAATTGAGCAAGTTTAAAGATCCAGACGAGGCAGCGAGGGGGGGTATTGAATCGTATAAAAAAGATTTAATTCATGCAGAAGGGGTTTGGGATTATCTTATTGACTCGGTTTTTGCGAGATTCAAGGGTGAGACCGGGGAAGGTAAGGCCAAAATTTCTAAGGAAATTACGCCAATTTTGGGGGAGATTGAAGACAAGATTGTTCAGGCTCATTACGCCAACTTGATTGCCCGGAAGCTCGGGGTTCCACTGGAAGCGGTGACGGAACAGATATCAAAGGTTGGTTCAGAATTGCAGGAGGCTTCCGCCGATGCCAAGGCTTTGGCGGACAAGACAGAAGGGCGAGGGCGCCGCGATCTTTTGGAGGAAAGGCTTTTGGCTCTTGCCTTCCAGTCCGACTCCAAAATTCTTCTTGGTAAAGAGATTTCCGGTTTAATCCAACAACCTCTGAATAAAAAGTTAGTTGCCGAATATTCCGGGTTCACCCTGGGAAAAAAGGAGTTTAGCGTTTCGGAATTTGGTGAAAGTTTACCCAAAGAACTTTTTGATGGTTTTTCCAAAATGATCCTGATAGACAACCAAGGTTTAATAGATGATCCCGACGGTCTTAAAAAAGAGCTTGATTTACTTAAAAAAGAGCTTAGAATAGTTACCTTGAAGGACAATCTTAAGATTTTGGCAATCGAAATGAGAGAGATGGAGGAAAGTGGCGAGGAAGACAAGCTTCTTAAGGCTCAAAATCAATTCAATAAACTGGCAAAAATGTTAGCCAATTTGGATCAGGAGGGTGGAGGCAGTATAATTTTTAATGAATAGTAGAATTGATCGTAGCTCACATGCTTCGCCCACAACAAGTAGTGGGCTCATAAGGTATGATGAGCTTGCATATCATTCGTTACACTCATGATACGAAAACCAGTACTCGATTTAATTAAAAAGGGCCGCGAGCAGGGATTTTTAACCCAAGAAGAGCTTCTTGAAGTTTTTCCTGATGCCGAACTGCGGATTGAAGAACTTGACGAACTATACGATAAGCTTCTGGCTGAGGGCATTGACGTTTTTGAGTCTGTTACCCCCGGAGAAATTGAAAGTGATGAGAAAGCCAAAGAAAAACTTGATAGGGAGATAGAACTTCTTACCAGACTTGAGGGGATTGAATCAACAGACCCCGTTAGACAGTATTTACGCGAAATCGGGCGTGTTCCGCTTCTTTTGGCGGAAGACGAGGTGGAACTTGCTAAACGCTACGAGAAAGCAGACAAAAGAGCCAAGGATAAGTTGACGGAAAGTAACCTTCGGTTGGTGGTTTCCATTGCCAAAAAATATATCGGCAGGGGTCTTTCACTTCTCGACCTTATTCAAGAAGGGAATCAGGGACTTATCCGCGCCGTTGAAAAATATGATTGGAGAAAGGGCTACAAATTTTCAACGTATGCCACTTGGTGGATCAGACAAGCAATTACCCGTGCCATTGCCGATCAGGCAAGAACAATCAGAATTCCGGTCCACATGGTTGAAACAATCAACAAGCTTTATAGAACGTCGCGTCGTTTAATGCAGGAGCTTGGTCGGGAACCCGTACCGGAAGAAATTGCGGAGGAACTGGAAATGGAACCGGATAGGGTGCGGGAGATATTTAAGATTGCTCAGGAAACAACTTCGCTGGAAGCTCCGGTTGGAGAAGATCAGGAAAGCTTTTTGGGAGATTTTATACCCGACGAGCAGACACTTTCGCCTGTAGACCAAGCCAGTAAGCAGCTTCTGAAGGATCATTTGGAGGAAGTGTTGGGGAGTTTGTCAGAGCGTGAAGCAAAGGTTCTTAAACTTAGGTTTGGTTTGGAGGGAACTAAGGCGATGACTTTGGAAGAAGTCGGCAAGGTTTTTGGGGTAACCCGTGAGCGCATCCGTCAAATTGAAGCAAAAGCATTACGGAAACTTAAACATCCATCAAGAAGAAAGAAATTGCAAGATTATTTGGATTAATTGAATGAAACAAGCTGTTACGGCAGTAATTCGACAAGATAATAAAATACTTCTTCATCAGCGCAGCATGAATAGCCGAGGCCAACCGGGAAAATGGGAAAATGCCGGTGGAGAAATCGATAAAGGTGAAACGCCAGAGCTAGCCATTGTTAGAGAAATAAAAGAAGAATTAGGTGTCGACTTTACGATCGAAAAAAGAATTTATGAAGACAATTTCGATAGCGGGGATGATGCTTGGCACGTAATTATTTTTGGCGGCACGATTATAGGAACACCTCGAGTCATGAATCCGGAGGAGACATCGGAGGTCAAATGGTTCTCCATCTCTCAACTTAAAAAGGTTGATCTTGCTTCATATACCCGTCAAGATTTTGAAAAATTTGGTTGGATTAAACCTCATTGACATACATTCTTCGAAAGATATATTCTGAGTAATGCCCAATAAAACCCGAAGAAAAGAGACCAGAACCTATAGAGATAGAGCTCACTATTTGGTTTTGGCGGTCGCCAAGAGAAGAAGAAGGGTTAAGGAATTGGCAATACAACTCAAGGGCGGTAAATGTCAAATTTGTGGTTACTGTAAGTATCAGGGGCATTGGATTTACATCACGCTTATGGGAAAAAATCCTTTGGAATTGGCGATAAAGGCTATACAAGGTCCTGGGCAAAAATAAGGGAAGAAATTAGCAAATGTGTTCTAGTATGTGCGAATTGTCACAGAGAGATAGGGGCGGGCTTCATTAAACTACCTGCGAGGTCTCAAATTTGATATAATCTGAACGTTCGTTTACATTCCCCGGTAGCTCAGCGGTAGAGCGGATTCCTGTGATTTCTTAGCAGCTCCCGATGGAAACATCAGGATGAAAATTGGGAGAATTGCGTGAAGCCCCTGTCTTTTAGACGAGGTAACCCGCAGCCGAGCCTCGATTTATTCGAGGAAGGTTCAGAAACTATGCACCCAGATCCTAAAGTTAAGACTATGGACAAGATATAGTTCCGCGTCCCACAGAAATGTGGGGGAGCGAGTAAGAATAAGGTCGCTGGTTCGAATCCAGCCCGGGGAGCACTTCGGCAAGTTTATGGTGAGTGTAGTCGAACCACTCAGTGTTATAACCAG
>CAZCNT010000040.1:0-3472 GCA_964500695.1 uncultured Gammaproteobacteria bacterium
GAGTTTAGAAATTAGATTTTAGAATTTAAGTACAAATTGTATCAATTTGTATCTTACTGTCCTCTTGACAACCGTGAAAACATACCTTATATTGGCCTAACAATATGTCTACACATAAAGCAGGAGGAAAAGCTTCACAACATGTCAGTCCGGCAGGGAAACGGCTTGGGCCCAAGGTGTCCGATGGTGAGAAGGTATCGGCGGGGTTTGTATTGATGCGCCAAAATGGAACTAAATTTTCTGCAGGTAAAAATGTAAAAGTTGCCCGCGACCATTCACTTTTTGCATCGGTAAGCGGGGTAGTTAAATTCGGACAAAAACTTGGTAAAAAAGTAGTCAGCGTAATATCTTAATATATGGCCGAAGAAATAGTACAAATTGAGATCTCGCAGATTCAACCTAATCCGCTTCAGCCTCGTGGAGCCATAACTCCTGAAAGTTTGGTGGACTTGGTGGATTCCATACGGGAACACGGAATTTTGGAACCTTTGGTTGTAGCAAAAACGCCTGCGGGTATTCAAATTATTGCAGGTGAGAGACGTTGGAGGGCTTCCAGATTGGCGGGGCTTACCCACGTTCCCGTGATCGTTCGTGAGACTTCTCCAAAGGGCATGCTTGAGATGGCACTGGTGGAAAATGTTCAGAGAGTGGATCTTAACCCGCTCGACCGGGCAAAGGGTTTTGAGCGCCTGATGAACGAGTTTGGACTAACGACAAGTGAAATTGCAGTCAGAATCGGAAAATCGGTTGCATACGTCAGTAATTCCCTAAGACTTCTTTCGCTCCCCGACGCGCTAAAGGACGGACTTCTTTCCGGACTTATTACAGAAGGTCACGCAAGAGCTCTGGCAGCGATTGACGACCCGGGACTAATGATAGATGCATATAAGATTGTTCTTAGGGAATCCGGGTCTGTCAGGCGTGCGGAAGAACTTGCAAGGAGGATGAAAGTTAAGGGTAATCAGGAGGCCAAGCGCGGAGTGGTGCACTTAAGAATCATTTCGGAAGATATCGATAAAATGCAGGCGGATCTGCAAAAAGTTTTTGCTATTGACGGCGAGAGCGAGCCCAGCAAAAAAACCATGGTTAAACTTATTAGATCCCAGAGAGAGACCAGACTAAGCTTTACGTTTAAAGGCGGAGTTACCGAGACAGAAGATAAGCTTCAAAAAGTGTACAAGGCCATCATTTTATAAACTGCCGTAATCCGGCTTTTTTACCGATCCGCCAAGGTCAACGGGCCAATATATTACCCAAGCCCTGCCTGATACTGACTTTTTTGGAATTGGACCCCAATAACGCGAGTCTGAAGAGTGTTCTCTGTTGTCCCCCATTACAAATAACTCGCCGGTGGGGATAGTGTACTCCTGCCCTTCGCAAAGAAAAGTTTTAGCGTCCGTTGTAACAGATGCTGCAATATATGGCTCTTTCAGGAGCTCACTGTTTATGTAAACACGTCCCTTTTTTATCATTACCCGTTCTCCCGGTACGGCAATAACTCTTTTTATATATTCATCACTGATTTGGGCGGTCGGCGTTGACTTTATTACTCCGCAATCAACCGAATTCAAGTCACCGGATTGGGACGGTGGGGTAAAAACCACGACGTCTCCCCGTACGGGGGTATGCAAATAGTAGCTAACCTTTTCTGTCAAAAGATATTCGCTGTCGGGAAAATTGGGCATCATGGAGGCACCCTTAATTTTATGAGGACGCATAATAAGAAGATAGACAAAGAAAAAAATGCCTATGGCAAAAACAATCACCTCTAAGACATCCAAAAAAAATGCGCCAATACGCCTGAACATTAATTCATTATATTGAAGTACAAGACTTGAGTACAAGGAGCATTTTTGGTGGTAAAATATAGAAAGTCGGTCGCATAGCTCAGCTGGTTCACCCGAACAAATTTTGCTGCGCAAAACTTGCGCGGGTAAAGAGCGCTTAATATGTTTTATGTGTATGTTTTGCAAAGTGTTAAGGACGGAAAGTTATACAATGGATATACAGGTGACTTGAAAGAGAGGTTGAAGCATCATAACAAAGGAAAGGTTGAAGCAACTAAAAATCATAAGCCATTTAAGTTGATTTATTATGAAGCGTTTAGAAATCAACAAGATGCAACGGCTAGGGAAAAGTTTTTCAAGACCCAATGGGGCAGAAACTTTTTGAAAAGAATATTAAAAAATTATTGGCGTAAGGAACCGTAGCTCAGTGGTAGAGCATTGCATTCACATTGCAGGGGTCACAGGTTCAAATCCTGTCGGTTCCACAAAAATATGAAGAAAATAATATTTTGGGTACTGTTGTTAGGACTTTTGTCTCTAGTGCCGTTAACCGTTATAAAAAGCGTCTCGGTGCCTTACTTAATGGCCAATAGGAGCGCCATGATGAATTTGGTACAAAGAATATTTGCATTAACTGCATTTGTTCTATTGTTTTGGCAAATAATGCTTGGAGCATATATGCAGAAATGGACAGATAAACTGGGAGGTTGGGTATTTAAATTCCATGTTATCCAAGGAACCATGATTTATGCATTAGTTTTTCTACACCCCGTCTTTTTTATGCTGTTTAATTTTTTTGCGGGGAGAGGAATAGATCCATTCTATGTTTTTACCCAAGTCTGCGTTTTTTGCAAATCCCCGGAGCTTTATTACTCCCTGGGGAGAGTTTCTTTCTGGTTAATCAATATAGCCTTTTTTGCAGGTTTATTTAGAACGACGACTCCCTACATGAGAGCAAACTGGAGAAAATTCCACATAATTAATTACTTGGTCTTTTTACTTGTCGGAATCCACGGGTTTTTTAGCGGTACAGATTTTAGGATAAAGCCTTTTTTTACCTTTGCAATTATTGCCTGTCTGATTGTTGTTTATACCATCATCCGCAAGCTTCCAAGTCTGGTTTCCTTCCTCAAAAATTGGCTGAGAAGTTAGAAATTATTGGAGTATATCCTCTGAAGGATTTGAGCTGTCAAAATTAAGCGTTTTAAGTTTTGCCTCAAAGCCTCCGAAGTTGTATTCTTTGTATTTTACGTCTCCGTTGGGCAGGAACTGTGCAACAATAAATAATGTACTACTGCTTTTGGGTAGAAGTTTTAGTTTATATGCTCCGGGTTTGGGATTGATGAAAGCAACCATTCCGTCTTCGTCCTTCTTTGTGTTTCCTTCCCGGTCGCTCACCTGAAAATTAGCAGAGTCACCGATTATAATTAGAGCAGAATTAATGTCTTCAAACGAAGAAGAAAGGTGGACCCCCGGAGGTATGCCAAGGAATTTTAGTATTTCGGTCATTCCTTCAACGGAAGATACCAAACCGGCATGATTTTTGTTTAGAGTGATATTTTTAACACCCGGAAGCTTCGCGCTTCCGGCAAGAACGGTTCCATCGCCGTTTGTTGAATAGGTTTTTCCGATCGGTTTACCGTCAAGCCAGTTCCCCGCTTTTATCTCTGCGTTTGAGGGTTCTT
>CAZCNT010000041.1:0-3464 GCA_964500695.1 uncultured Gammaproteobacteria bacterium
CGGAAAATTTTGCAAAAGCTCTGCTGCTGCCACAGCCGTTGCTTCTCGTGGTACAGAAATTATTACTTCTGGGAAACTTAACTTTCTTATTTTGCCTATACTTTCCAGTCCTTTTATATTATCCTCCCGACCTAAAGTCGCTTTGATTATTTTCTCTTTAGCAAATTTAGCAATCAGCTCTTCAAACGCCCCATCAAACAAAAGTTGGCCCGCATCAATTACTATTACACGCCGGGCAAGATTAGATAAATCGTCCATATTGTGTGAGGTCAGAAGAATCGTGGCGTTATATTTGCGATTGTAATCGTAAATAAAATCTCGCATTTTTTGCTGGCCAATAATATCTAGCCCGATTGTGGGTTCATCAAGAAATAAAACCTTTGGTTTATGAAGAAGCGCCGCCGTCAATTCCATTCTCATGCGCTGCCCCAAAGAAAGCTTTCTAACCGGAGTATTGATAAGCTTGCCAATTTCAAGTAAATCAACAAGCTCTTTCAGATTGTCGTTATAGTTTTTTGTCGGGATTTCATAAATTGCACGATTTAGCTCAAAGGTTTCAATTGCCGGTAAGTCCCACCAAAGCTGATTTTTTTGTCCCATGACAAGGGCGATTTGTTTCAGAAATTCAGGCTTTCTTTCCCAAGGATTGTGTTCCAAAACTTCAATAAATCCGCTAGTGGGATAAAGAAGCCCCGAAAGGGTTTTGAGAGTTGTGGTTTTCCCCGCCCCGTTTGGACCAATAAAGCCTACAAGCTCACCAGGTTGAATTGTGAAAGAAATTTCTCTTAAGGCTCTAACCGTCTTTTTTTTTGAAGAGAAAAGGGATTTGATGGCACCGGTTAGCCCTGGCTCCTTTTGACTAACCTCAAAACTTTTTACCAAACGATCTACAATTATGGCTTTATCCATAGCTGTAGTATACAGCAAACACTAAACTCTAAACACTAAATTCTAAATAAATTTAAATAAAAAAATACAAAAATTAGAGTTTAGGATTTAAGGTTTTGTATTTGAAGCGCTAGCGGGTGACTTGTCTTTTCAGTTTCTTTCCTGGAGTAAAACGGGGAGACCTGTGAGACTTGATTGTTACCAACTTTTCCGTCCTTGGAATCTTAACGGTTTTGCCCTTCATTGAAATAACCCTAAATGTTCCAAAACCGGAAAGCACAACCTTTTCCCCTTTTGCCAAAATTCTTCCTATCTCATCCAAAAAAACTTCGACCGCTTCGTCCGCTGCTTTTTTGGTTAAGTGCGCTTTTCTTGCAACTTGATCTATAAGATCTGCTTTTGTCATATATAGGCGAAGAATACGGCATTATTTTTGGAAAGTCAACCCCGCACAGAATTTTACGAAAAATTTTTGCGGGGCAGGGCTTTCTGGGAAAACTAGAAACCGTAATTGGAAAGTGAGGAGTTGCCGATTCGAAGACGTGGCAGATCAAATCGTTTCTTCTTACAAAGAACGCTTCCGGGCTTTGTGGTAAACGCAGCTTTATAAGCCAAAGAGTTAAGATAATTTTCGGATGCGGTATTATCCGGCCCGTATGGATACGCAAAAACCTTCGGGGAGTTTAACCCATGATCCGAAAGCTGCGTATCTGCTAACGAAATTTCATTTTGCATGATGGAAGTTTGGGTCACTACATTTTTATGCGACCATGTGTGATTGGCAAAAAGAATCGTTCCATTCATCCCTGAGATTTCGTCCCAATTCAAATAACCCGGATTGTTCATTAGTCCCGTCGACGTAAACACAGTTGCATGGAAACCTAAACTGCTCAAGATTGGAAAAGCATCCGAGTAAAAGTCATGATATCCGTCATCAAAAGTCAAAAGAACACTATGTTTCGGAACAGAAGCACCGCTATCAAAAAAATTAATTAAATCATTCATTGTTAAAACGTTATAATTTTTGTCTTTAAGATATTGCATCTGAGTTTTAAAAATCTCCGTATTTACGGTTAAAGAGGTTTGCTTATTAGCCACTGTCGTTTCTTTCGTTTGGACATGATGATACATCAGCGTTGGAAGCTGTACACACGGCCCATAAAGTGCATTCATCTCAGTAAAAGTCAGAGGTTTAGGGGTTGGCGTGGGAGAAGGTGTTGGGATTGGTGTCGGAATTGGCGTAGAAACAAGAGTGGAAACAGGACTTACCGTTGGCACAACTTTTTTACTATCTCGAAGGATTAGTGCGAAGACTACTACAACTAGACTACTTAGCAGAAGTAGTTTGGGTAGCCCTGACTTCACGAATGACGGAAACTTTAATTTGTCCTGCATATGAAGCTTCGTTCTCCAACTTCCTTGCTATATCATGAGCTAAAACGGTCAATTTGTCATCATCAACTTCATCCGGGTTAACAATCACACGCACATCACGTCCTGCCTGAAATGCGTAGACCGTATCAACACCGGGGAATCCTTTGGCAATCTCCTCAATCTTTGTCATCCTTTTAACGTAATCTTCATGCGGTTCATATCTGGCCCCCGGGCGGGATCCGGAAATGGCATCCGCAATCCAAACAATAACGCTTTCATTACTTGAAAACGGATGATCCTCGTGATGTTCGGCCACACAAGCAATAACTTCTTTAGGAATCCCGTACTTTTTAAGAAGGTTTACACCGAGTTCTACATGATTTCCCTCCTCATCGGTTACAATTTTCCCCACGTCATGGAGTAAACAGCCCAGCCGAACCATATCTGCATCAGCATTAATTTCCTGAGCAAGAGCCACTCCCATTTTTGTTTCTTCAATTGTATGAATTCCGAGGTTTTGGCCGTAAGAAGTTCTAAACCGGTAGCGCCCGATCATTCTCATGAGTTCAACCGGAAGATTGTAAACTCCACACTCGTGGGTTATTTTCTTACCCTCTTCAAGTAAGACATCTTCCATGCTTGTTTTAACCTGCCGTACAATTTCCTCAATTCTTGAAGGTTGAATTCTTGCATCTTTGATTAATATTTCCAAAGCACGCCTGGCAATTTCGCGACGGATTGAGTCAAAAGAAGAAAGGCGGATATCATTAGTTTCGTCGATTTCAATCTCAACCCCCGCCTCTTTTTCAAAAGTCCTAATATTTCTACCTCCCGCACCGATTATCCGACCTTTTACGTCTTCGTTGGGCACAGTAACCGAGGAAACCGTATATTCAGCAACATAGCCTGTTGCCCCATGCTTCATGGCATCAAGAAGAATTTCCTGGGATTTTTCGTTAACGTCTTCCTTGATCTTTTCCTCGGCTTGCCTAATCTTCTTGGCAATCTCGCCCGTAAGCTCTTTTTGAACTTCTTCGAGAAGAACTTTTTTAGCCTCCTCGGAGGTCATATTGGATATCTTCTCCAATTTTTTAATATCGTCGTTTATCATAATTTGTAAGGCCAAAGAAGAAAGGATTTATTTAATCCCTGTGGTGAAAGAAGCTAATTTTGAGGCTCTTTTTACCATTTTCTTTGACTCT
>CAZCNT010000042.1:0-3352 GCA_964500695.1 uncultured Gammaproteobacteria bacterium
TTCCAATCAATCGGTCTGATCTCTGCGTTATTGATTTTATATTCTTTTTCATAATCAACCGACGAATAGTACATATCTAAAAATGGTTTACCTATTTCTTTCTGAAACAGCAGCGGGTTATACCTGGTATATAGGGCAATCCTAACACCAATAGAAATATCTCTGGAGAGATCTATTACAAACTTGTCGTTTTGCCTTTCTTTTAATATATTAATAAGTTCCAAACTTGAGAATCTTACTGTATCTGATCTTTCATATTTATATAAAACAAAATAATTGACGTAAAAAGAGAACAAGGAAAATATTATGATGGCAATGAGAATGGCATACTTAAATATTCTTTGTTTAATTTTCAATAAAATAACCCAAATACCTAGAGAGATAACTATTGAAAACACCCAAAGAAGTTCAAAGACTCTAAGCGTATAAAAGGGATCCGTCGTGAGAGCCGCCGGGATTGGAGCGATAAACATCAATAGAAAAAGACATTGAACAAACTTGTCCTTGTGCTTTTTTATCAAATATGTAAATCCAAAAAAGAAAGGAACAATCATCCACTTGTAAAATACACTCATGTCAGGTATTGATCTTGACGTTTGATCGTCAGGTTCAAAAAATAAACTTCTCGGAGAAAAATATTCGGTGTATTGACTTGCAAATTCTCTAATTACCGGTACCCCCCGATTAAAATAGGTAACCTGGTCAAGCCTCCTAGTAAAAGCGCCACTTTTAAAAATCGCAAGTTGTGGAAGTTGAGTCAAAGCGAAAACAATTAAGCCGATAAAAAACCATTTTTTGTATTTCAAATACCATCTCCAGTTAACTATTACAAGGCCACCCAAAAGAAAGATACTTAAAATCCGCTCCGAATAATACGCATGCGTTGCTAATCCTAATAGAAGCGTGGCCAAAAGAAAATATCCGATTTTGGCGGTGGATCTGAGTAAAAAATAAAACCCGGAAATGAAAATTGCCAAGCCAACGCCTGCTTCTGTACCGATACGATTAAAAAAAATCGCCCAAGGAGAAATTGTGACAACCAAAGCGGCCAAAAGTCCTAACTCATCATTTTTTCTGATAACAAAAAACTCCTTTATTATCAGAAAAGTAAAAAACACCACTACTATTCCGGAGACAGCTGAAACAATCTTTACAGCCAAAGCAGTCGGACCAAGAAATAAAACCGGAATAGTTGTCAAATACGTGTAGATGGGCGGCTGATAGGAACCATACGATTTAAAAATGATAGGCATTGTCATTCCATAACGGTCTTTGCCGGTTTTGATGAGCGAGTACGCATTGTAGACCTCCGAAACTTCATCGAGATGTAACCCTGGTGGAACACTCCCAAGTTTCCAAAACCTAAAGATCCCTGCAATCAGTAAAACCCCGATTAGTAGTAAGAGAATTTTTAATTTCATATCCATCTACCAATTATCTTTACAGCTCCTAAATATAAAACGGTCACAATAAACGGAAATAGAAGAACAGGACCCAAATCATATCCGGGAAACAAGAACGCGGTAATAAATAAAGAGACAGCAAAATATATAACCGGTAATACAAATGCACTCGAAAGCAGAGATATTAAACCAAAGACAAAAATTGGGAGGGAAATGTAAAAAAATTTATCAAATTCGATTACCCCTCCCCTTTCCCTCGGATGATTTGCAAAAAAATATAAGTTCGGATCTAGGTTATAAGACAAGTTTTTCGAAAATCTTGATATATAGGGAGCAACTGAGTAATTTAAGTAAATCCCGATTCTATTTTTGTAAATCTTTCCCAATCCTTGGGAATAATATTCATGCCTATGTACAAGTTTATCTTTCTCAAGCGGTGAGACATACAAAAGATTTGTGTCAAAAGTATTCTTCAGAAGAAAAGACCCCAGAACTGCCAGCAGAATAAAGGTTGGTATTTTAAAATTAAAGACCAAGAAAAAACTAAGAGACATTAACCCCAGACCCAAAAATAAAAAACCACCCAAGATCCTCCATATCCACGCATTCCCTAACACCACCAGTAAAAAAATGATCAATTTCCTATTCATTGAAAAATTCACACTAAAGACTAATTACGTAAAATGCCGGGGCGGTAGTTTTAAAATAAAACGTCTTGATTATGTTTGTCTCTTTTGAAATGTCGATAGGCAAGCTCCAAGGACTGGCAATTATAAGCGTCTTTTTAAGATTTTGGTCGCTTGGCCAAAAAACCGCACGGATGGAAAATTTACCAAATTTCGTTTCCCTAACAGTTTGATCTCCTACTTTAAATTCTTTCTGCATTAGGGCTGGGTCATAATGGCCATAGTAAGTTAAATAATAGTGTGCACCAGTTCCAATCCAGGGGGCATATTCTCCAAACTTCGGATCAAAATAGATTGCATCGTATTTGTCGTAATTTTCCCAAGCATAAAGAGCTATCTCCCGAAACGGATAATGCAATGCTTCGCTTCTTTCTATCGGAAAATTGACTGTATAGCGTTTTATAAAATAGCCTAAATTTAGAATAAGTAAAATTAAAAACGATATCAAGACAACTCTGCTAAAGCGTTTATAAAACCAGTAGATTCCGACAGCAGAAATCACATTGAGCATTGTGAATGCTGCTATTGCCCTGTGAGGGCTATAATTCTCAAAAGTAAGTCCGCTTGGAATCATTGCGATAAGGATCCAGACAAAGATAAAAAGATTGTTTGCTCTATTTTTTCTATCTCTAAAAAGCAAATAAACTCCGATTAATAAAAATGGGGCAACAACAGGAAAAAGCGGTCCGACATCCCTTTTCCCGTTAGTCATGTCAAGTCCGTTCAAAAAAAGATACTTTGGATTAAATTGTTTTATATAACGTTCCGATGCGGCAGTAATTAGTTTAATTTTACTTGCGCTTCCTACCGTCTGGTCTTGAGTTATAAAAACCGCTTTTGTCCTATTGCTTGCGTCCGGATCTGTATAAATCATGTAATAGAGTGGAGCGCTGACTATTAAAAATATTATTAGTAGTTTGAGTAAATATTCCCTCGCATCCTTCCAAAAAACAACTATAAATGTACCCAAGAGTATTGGTACCAATACCGCCTGAGCGAAATAAACATATGAGGAGAGTGCAAGAAGTAAGGCTCCCGAGAATACCTTTTTTCTTTTAAGAAGAAAAAATCCGAGAAGCATAATAAATATACCTGCCTGATTTTCAAAACTTTTCCGTGAATAAAAAATCTCAAAAGGTGAAATTGCCGCCAAAAAAGCTGCAATTAGAGCTATACCTTTATTCTTCAGGAATTCATTGACGAATAAATAAATTCCCAAAATTACCAATGTCCCAAAGAATGCTCCTGTTATTCTTATCGTTA
>CAZCNT010000043.1:0-3000 GCA_964500695.1 uncultured Gammaproteobacteria bacterium
TCGAATGCACCAGTTTGTACACCAACACTCCGTCAACCTGCCACTGACTTTCTATTTTGCTCATTCCAAAATTAGCAATTTCAGCTTTCGAAGAATGCGGCGGGTCGCATTTTTTCTCTTCCATCTCGCAAACCACAAAAAGCTGATCAACTATGGTTTTTTGATCCCATCTGTCTGCATGCATAACTATCCCGCCCCAAAGTTCCAAAAAGTATCTGTAGCCATCCTCATAATTTCTTTCGGCAAGTACGGCCAAGTCAAATGGTTTTCCGGATGCTTGATCAAGAATAAATTCAGAAACATTTTGACTTCTTGCCATTTGCTTATTAGGTTGAAATCTTAGAGGATTATTAATAAGATTCATGATAGCAAGCACCAAACAAAAAGTATAAAGGAGTGTTTTCACCAAGAGACTATTACCCTGCTGCACAACCGCTATAACTGCCCCAATCATTAGAAACGGGACAGGAAAAAGAAATCCAAAATAGTGATCATAAATTGGAAGTTTATATACGGCAAAACCAACTAACCCAAAACCGATACAGGAAATTAATAAATAATAATTTGGGCTTAGCTTACCGATTTTTTTCTTAAAAATAACATAAAGACATCCAACAAATATCATCAACGACAGAATTTTTCCAAACAATATATTGTTGCCTGCAAGTAAGCTTGTGTTAATTTGATTAAATATCACCGGGATTTTTGAAATAATTTGCCCAACACTAATTAACACAGTTCCGTCATGAGTGGCAATAAGAGTATAAAGCGCCTTAACGTTGATAAAATTGTGACGAATATCAAAAATCAGAAGTGGCGACATTAGAATCGCAAATATAAAAATTGCATATCGCGTGAAGTGTTTGGGAACCCGCGCAAGATACCAAAAAAACAGTAAACTCGGAAAAAGAAGAAGTCCCAAATAGTGAGATTGAAGTACAAAAGCATATGCAATTCCTAAAACTATCATCCACTTAAATTCTTTCAACTTCCAAACACGCCAAATTGAATATATAGAAAGCAAAGCAAAAAATGGCATTATATTCGGGTTCCAGGAAGAACGCGAAAAAATAATTACTGTCGGACTAATTGCGTATAGACCAGCCGATACTAAACCCGCAACTTTGCTAAACCACTTACGTCCGATAAACCAAATGAGAAAAACTGTTAAAACTCCCAAAATTACTACCATCACTGCAGGGCCAACCGGTGAAAAATTCGCCAACAAAAGAGCCGGAGCCATCATGTAGTAATAAAGAGGGCCAAGATACATGTTTCCAACGGAGGTTCCGGGGCCAATTAAAGGCGGGTGGACTTCTGTAAAAATTCTTCTAACAATAATTACGTCCCGCCCCTCATCCCCCAAAAACGTCATGTACTGGTCAATTTTGTATAATCGAAAAAACGCCGCAACAGCTAATATTATAAGAAGTAAAAAGCATTCAAATTTATTCTGTTTGATAAAATCGCGAATATTAAGTAGCAGATGCCAAAGGTCAAATTTCATCTTAATTTCCTCCACAGCCTCAGAAGGTCAATAAAACTCCTAATAATCACGTTAAAATTTCTACCCGTTCCCACACCTTTCGTTCTTGGATAATGCGTAACCGAAATTTCAACAATTTTAAATCCCTTCTTTTTGGATTTAACCAAAAGCTCACTAGAAATAAACGCTCCTCTTTCGCTTTCAAGACGTGGTATCGAATCAATAACTTGTTTTGATATTAACTTGAAACCACAATCAATATCATTTAATTTCAAGCCAAAAAGAATAAATACTGCAAACTCCCAAATTTTACTGGTAATAATTTTGAATTTGGAAACTTGGCGCTTTTTATAATAACCGATAACCAAGTCTGCGCCGGTTTCCTTTTGTTTCTTAACAAAATTTGTAATTTCAGAAAAATCAAATTGTCCATCTGAATCTATAAATGAAATCCAAGGAAACCTGCAGTTATAAAAACCTGACTTTAATGTTGCGCCATATCCTCTATTCTCTTTATGATTAATAACTCTAATCCGTTCATCTTTTTTTGCCAATGCCAGTGCAATTTCTTCGGTTTTATCCTTCGAACCGTCGTTTATTATTAATATTTCCCACCGGTCGGCCACATCCTCCAAAACTTTTTTGACATTAAGCACAACTTCTTTTATGCTGCCCTCTTCATTATAGGTAGGAAGGAAAACCGAAAGCTTGTCAATTATCTTAGCCATATACGAAGTCTAACATATTGAAAGCTGACTATGATATATTTACGGTATGGGCAGAAAGTTTAAAAATCTCTTTTGGATCTTGGTTTTTTCTTTAATTCCGACGTTCCTCATTTGGCTCCCCTTTTTTCTTCGCCTCCGAACTTTTTGGAACATTCCCCTCCCAAGTAGTGGGCTGGCTACCATTGTTGCCAACTATGATGGCCCGCTATATTTAGTGGTTGCCAAAACTCTTTACAACAAAGCGGCTATTATGGCAAATTACCAATTCCCGCTCCCCACCGAATATTACACCGCTCACTTCCCGCTTTACCCGCTAATTATAAAATTCTTTGGACTGATTACCAATTACCCTTACGCAATGCTTATGGCAACACTTTTTTCCTCTATGCTCGCCATTTATTTCTTTGGGAAACTGATAGCTCAATTTGTAGACAAAAGGGATGTATTGTTTCTCACATTTTTATTCTCGGTATTTCCTGCCCGATGGCTTATCGTTCGTTCGGTCGGCTCAGCAGACCCTTTATTTATTGCTTCAATTATCGCCTCTGTCTACTTTTTTAAAAACAAAAAATACTGGTTATCGGGAATTTGGGGAGCTCTCGCAACTCTAACAAAATCACCCGGAATTCTTCTATTTGTTTCATATGCTGCATACATAATTTTTGAATATTTTAAAAATCAAAAAATAAGTATCAAAAAATATTTACCAACACTTCTTATTCCACTCTCCTTGATTGGTGTTTTTACACTCTATTTTTTCCTGACCGGAGATTTCTGGGCATATTT
>CAZCNT010000044.1:0-2981 GCA_964500695.1 uncultured Gammaproteobacteria bacterium
GTTAGTGTCTCATCGTAGAGTTCAATAGTTGATTGGATAAATGGTTGAATGGTTGACACAAACTTTTTTGTTTCTTCAGCCATTTCACCCTCCGAAATCCCAACTACAACTTTTTCTATATTCTCTTTTTCTACAATTTGTTTTATTTCCTGCTCGAGTATTTTACGACCCTTGGGCGAATTCATATCCGAGTATCTAATCACTCTCATTGGTTCTGCTAAAGAACCAACTCCGACGGCCAGTCCTATTTTTTTTCTTCCATAATCTATTCCTAAAATTTTCATAATCACTGTGGCAGAACAACTCTGGCTCTAACTATCAATCTCCTTGGTAATGTGGGGTCTCCGGGTGGAACACACGTAACAAGTGTTAGAAACGAATCACTGCTATCTTGGTCAAGAACTTGAATATCGGTTGGCTTTACCTCAAACATTTCCTCAACCTGATAAGTGTATGATATTCCATCGTAATTGACAAAGATTTGATCCCCCTTTCTTAATGTGGGTAATAGTGAAAAAATCGATATATAATTTTTAGGATTATAAAATATTGGGAGAGTAGAGTGACCAAAAAGCGCCGCATTCCCCCTTTTGCCCGGAAGGGCAGTTCCCGGATACTGAATTATGTGCTGACTTAAATCTTCTCCACCGATTGCCACCGTGGCGTTTTCAATTTTTAGCTTGGGGATTGTTATTGTGTAATAGTCAACTTTGGAAGTAAAAAAATCTTTCTTGGAAGCCCCTCCGGTAAACCAATTACTCGCTTGAGTGTAATCAACGGACTGAGAACTTGTTACTGCCTTAACTGCGCCCGTATATTTTTCAGAAATCGGGGAAATCAGCTTCGTGTAATTTTTAGTGTAGATAGAATTATAGGAAACAATCGGGTAAATAACTCCAGCCAATATTACGATCCCCGAAACTCCTGATATCAAAGCAGAAATTCTAAAAATGGTCTTTCTTGACATAGAAGTCCAGTTTAGCAGAATAAACGGAAAATTCAGACAATCATTTGCGTTACCTCTCCGCCACAATCTCGATTTTGATATTTTTACCCAAATGGGGTAAGGTTCTGAGCGGCCCGGGGAGTCTGGGACTTAATGTAACGTCTGCTCGGGAAAATCCGGGTACAGATGTCAAATACGTTTCCGTGACCGAAGGGGTCCTGCCAGCGATTTTCTTGACGATATCGTCAATGTTTACCAGTGGTAGGAAGTTGGCGCTTATTTCAACTTTATAATTAATATTTCCATTCTCATTCGAAACGAATACAAACTTGAATGTAATCTGAGAATCCCTAAGTACAAAGCCTGAGGGAATCTTATCTTTCAAAACACCACGGGCCAATTCCAAAAGTTTAGCCCGGTCACCGGCAACGGCTGTCGCATTAAGAGTCAGGCTTAGTTTAAGATTATCAGCTTGATCTCCAACCTTATGGTCAAAATTTTCAGTGGTTGTATCAACGTTTGCCAGGTCATCTACAAAAATCTGATCGCCGTTTACTTTTGTTAAAAGTTGATTTTTCGCATTCTGAATCAGTTCATCTTTTAATTGGGACTCAAGAGTAAGTTGGTCATCCTTGCTTACAGCCGAGATTTGTTGGCTACTTCCACCTGAAAAATCGGAAACAGCCGTGGCATCAACCTCTGCTTTGGGGTAATTACTAACCTTGAACACTTCATCTTTTGCCAAGTTGTATTCTGCACCGATAGAATCCGCACTAACACCTATGGTCGCAGTTCCGGGAGAACTCGGGGAAAGTGCCGCAGAAATTGAAGCAGAATTATTCAAATCAAATTTCAGATTACCGGAGGATACTAAAATGGCGCCGGATGCCAGATTGATTGGAAATGCCGTCCCGTTTTGTATCTGAACAGAACCTTTAGCCCTATCCCCAACCAGTTTACTGCCGGTAGCAGATTTGGTTTTATCCCCGGAAACGTCGGCTGAAATAAGTTTAGCAGGGATAACTCCACCACCCACATCAAACTGCCCATTGGTATTAAAAATGACGCTGGCCTCCTGACTGAAACTTTTTGGCATTACATAAATCGTAACTTTAGCCTTGGGATAAAACCACCAAAAGATCACTCCCAAAATCAGGAAAGCCGCAAGAAGAATTCCGAAAAAAGCAAACGGCCTATTACCAAAATGTGGCGGTTTGATACTAAGTCTGCCCGCAAAACCATGGAAAAGGCTTTTTACCCCCACACCGAACTTATGATATTGGGAGTTTATTCTAACTGCAGCGGGCGCCAACGGTGCTGTCTCTGTTTTAACTTGAACGGATTTTTGATCTTGTGTTACGTCTGTCCCAACCGCAAAACCCAGTTCCTCCGGAGACAAACTCTTTTCTACAGGAACAACGTTCTGCATATTCTCACTCTCCAAGCCCGAAACCTCTTTTGAAGTAATTTGTGAAACTTGTCCAATCTCATTTGCCCCGGCCAGAGAAGTTGCCAGAACTTTTCTATCGGAAGAAAGGGTCTCTACCTTTGGCGCATGGAGAAATTTTACATTTGTAGCATCACCCTTTGGCTGCTCTTGCCAAGTCTCTTGCATCAAAGTTTCCTTTGCCTCCATAAGTTCCGCTCCTTTTCCGTCATAAACAATAAAACGGGAAGGAAGCGGTGCCGAATCCCCAAAACGTGACAGGCCCTCTGTAACATCCTCAATTAAAGAAACACTTCTGGCAACCTGAGACGTTCCGACCAAATTTCCAAGTTTAAAAACTGATATTTCCAAAAACTCTTTTCCAAGTCCCAAAATTATAGCGGATAGAGGTGAGCCTTCCTCAGATTTATAAAGATGGGCAATAGCCTCCGGAAGAACAACAAACCCCACGGGGTTTAACGAAAGGTCTGTACAAATATCTTTTATTCTGGCCAAATAATCATCAGAGATTTCTCCTCCCTTTATCCACGCGGATGGAACTCCAAAGACGGTTTTACTCGGTTCCTGATAATTTTCCGGAAGTTTAGC
>CAZCNT010000045.1:0-1475 GCA_964500695.1 uncultured Gammaproteobacteria bacterium
CACGTTTATCCCAAGGTAATATCCTTCCTGCAAAGCCGATAGGGTTACCCCTATGATCAAATAATGGAAAAACTACGCGCCCGGAAAATCTGTCATACAGACCCCCACCCCTCGCTATCCCTATCCCTGCCATTTCAATGTCTTTTGGTAAAAACTTTTTCTTTCCAATTAAAAACTTTTCAATATATCTTGAATCGTCAGGGGAATAGCCCAATTGAAATTCTTTAATTGTCGATGTTTTTAACCCCCGATCTTTTTGTAAATATTCCAAAGCTCGCTTCCCGAGAGTGTGGTTTAAAAGCAGGTAATTATAAAACCTGAGCGTGTGGGAGTGAATTTCGATTAATTTTTCCCGCTCCGTGGCCTGACCGAAATTGGTCTTTATAAGTTTTATCCCTGCCTTATCGGCCAAATATTTTAAAGCTTCAGGAAATTCCATTCCTTCATATTTCTCCAAAAAAGAATAGACATCGCCCGCTTCTCCACAGCCAAAGCATTTAAAAATCTGGAGCTCCGGTGAAACCATGAAAGATGGTGTTTTTTCCCCGTGGAAGGGACAAGCGGACTTATAATTCCTCCCTGCCTTTTTAAGTTCAATCCTCTCCCCGATAATTGAAACAATATCCGTTCGTGACTTGACCTCAGCAACTTGATCGTTCATCCTAAACCCGATTATATCTCAAAATCCAAAATCAGGGGTAAATGATCCGAAATTTCGATATTTGGAACCTCAAAATTTTTGACTTTTACATCCTTCGAAACAAAAACATAATCCGCAAATTTTTGTTCACCATAAAATCGGTATCCGTCTGCTACCATTTCCTTTGCCTGTCTCCATGCATGAAAGTTTCTCGTTGTTTTGATTTTATTTTCCTTAATCAGATTCAGATATCCCCGTTCTTCAAACATTTTTATACTCTTCGTACCGGGTAGTAAATTAAAATCCCCTCCAATTATCCTGGGTCCGTTCATTTTGGAGTTATTATTTATGATCTGCTCTGTTTGTCTAATCCTGGCCGGATTGTCTTTTTTATCGCCGGGTTGCGATATTCCGTGAATATTGGAAATGTGTAGATCGTTTAAACCGAAAGAAAGACTAAACATGTTAGCCGCCCCCACGCTTGTGTCACCATCTAATATATCTTTCTTTTTTTTAACCAATAAATCTTTTCTGAAAAAAGATGCCATAGCATAACAACCGATACCCGGAACCGTCTTACAAGATTGAAGTAAAGCAAAGTTGGGCAGTATTTTTCTTAATGATTCGCAAACACTTACCTCCGCTTCCTGAAAACAAAAAGCGTCAGTATTTGCAACGTTTGTTTTTACAAAATCGAGAAGGATTTTCCCTAATCTACCGTAAGCAATATTTAAAAAGATTATTCTCATTGGCGGAGGAGGCGGGACTCGAACCCGCGAGGGATTTCTCCCGCACGCTTTCCAAGCGTGTACCATAGCCGCTAGGTGACTCCTCC
>CAZCNT010000045.1:1575-2744 GCA_964500695.1 uncultured Gammaproteobacteria bacterium
GTGACTCCTCCAATAAAATGCATTATATCAAATGTGCCCCTGGGGAGAATTGATTGATTTTTTTACAGAAGTCTTTAGAACATCACTACTTCCTGTTTTTTGACACTGTGAGTTTTTTCCCATTCCTTTAGAGCGTCCCTGCCGCCTTTGAGCATTTCCTTTTCTCTTTTAATGGACAACTTCTTTGAGGCCTCTCCATATTCAAACCACCTGTATTGGTTAAAACCAACAAGCTCGGTGTTCCCTCCCTTCTGAAGTAATAAATAATAATAGAATTTTTCAGGAATCGATTTGGAATTGACCATGGTTGTGCCGGTAGCACGCCCGGCTTCTTCCAAAACCCGAGCGGTCATTCCCGCCTGTTCGGAAGTCATACGAAGCACGGCACGCACGGACGATTCCCCGCGTCTGACGGTAACTTTAGGTATTTCCCAATCGTCACCCTCTTTTTGTTTGACCAGTAAAAATTGGCGTTTTCCACGGTTTTCCCGAAAGACTACTGCGCCTCCTATTACGATTTGTTGATTATTTTTATTGTTCATAAGTATATTACCTCGCTTCGCATTATTGCGGACTTCGTCCGCCGTAGCTTCGGCGAAGCGAAGGCGGAGGATACAGGAGTCGCCGTGCAAAACCCTACCTTGATTCGCACTATCGACCCTGAATCCGACGCGAGCTACCGCGAGCGGAGGATACAGGAGTCGAACCTGTTATCCCTTACGAGAATTGGTTTTCGAAACCAACGCGTTACCGTCCCGCCCATCCTCCCTGGTGTACCCGGAGAGACTCGAACTCTCAGTCTTCAGATCCGCAATCTGATGCTTAATCCGGTTAAGCTACGGGTACAATTTTTTGACCCTTCGCTTCGTCTCCACCGTAAGCTACGGGTACGAGTCTTACTTGTTCCCGGGTAATTTAGTTGCTACCCAGTTTGTTATCTTATCAAGTCCGGAGACAGGAATTTCCTCGTATGGAATAAACTCCGAAATTTTTTTCTTCAATTCGTCTTTTATTTCGGGCCTTATCACAATCTCAATTCTTCCCGGAACCGCTGGCGTTTCAACAATCAAAAGGCTGTTGTCAAATCTTCTACCGAACCAGAAACGGGTTAGGCTCTGCCACGGCGTTAACCTGCCTGCAATTTTTATCCCCCTAGTCGTCGCCTTGTA
>CAZCNT010000046.1:0-2641 GCA_964500695.1 uncultured Gammaproteobacteria bacterium
ATTAACCGATTCACAAACAAAAACTGCCGACGAAATTCTCAAAGATATGGCGCTCGATACCCCGATGAATAGACTTTTGGAAGGGGACGTCGGAAGCGGGAAAACCGTTGTTGCCGCAATTGGCGCTTTTGCCACATTTCTTAACGGTTACCAGTCGATTATTATGGCCCCCACTCAAATCCTGGCAAATCAACATTATCAAACTCTGAAAAAGCTATTTCATAAATACAACATCAGGATTTCTCTTCTGACGTCTGATGTTAAAAAAGTGGAACTTGGCAGAAGTGACGTTTTTGTGGGTACGCACTCTTTAATCCATAGCAAGGTCAATTTTGATAAAGTCGCATTCGTGGTAATTGACGAACAGCACAGATTTGGCGTCGAACAAAGGTCTCACTTGGTTAAAAAATCGGGTACCCCGCACGTTTTAACAATGACGGCAACTCCGATTCCTAGAACTGTGGCTTTGACTACTTACGGAGACCTCGATTTATCCGTACTAACAGAAATGCCCAAAGGCAGGCAAAAGGTCAGTACATGGGTTGTTTCTGAAAAGAAAAGAGAAGGTGCTTACGACTGGATCAATTCACAAATCACCAGTCACCATTCACAGTGTTTCATTGTTTGTCCTTTAATCGAAGATTCCGCATTTGAAACCATGGCAGATGTTAAATCCGTAACTACTGAATTTACTAAGCTCAAAGCTCTATTCTCTAATCTTAGGCTCGGTCTTCTGCACGGCCGGCTCAAACCAAAAGAAAAAGAGCAAGTCCTTAAGGATTTTCGTTTCGGAAAGGTCGATATCTTGCTTTCTACTCCGGTAGTTGAGGTCGGAATAGACATTCCAAACGCGTCAGTTATGGTAATTGAGGCTGCGGAAAGGTTTGGTCTTGCCCAACTTCATCAGTTAAGAGGCAGGGTGGGGCGCGGTGAACAAAAGTCATACTGTCTATTATTCAGTAATTTCCACTCAGGCAACGCTTTTTCCCGTCTTAAAGCTATGGAAAAAACCTATTCAGGTTTTGAACTGGCTGAACTTGATCTAAAACTAAGAGGTCCCGGGGAGATATTCGGCACAGCTCAGTCAGGCTTTGATGAGCTAAAGATCGCCTCATGGAACAATTTTGAACTTATCAAACAAACAAAAGAAGTGGCAGAAGATGTCTTCAAATACCCAAAAAAGTACCCCAGGTTAGTTTCTCAATTGAAAATTGGAAATTGACAATTTGTACTTACAAATTGGTTATTTTATTTGTATAATTGCGGATATGGTTCCACTTCCAAAACGTAAACATACAAGAAGCAGATCCGGCATCAGGCGCGGAGGACAACCAAAAATCAGATTGGGGAATCTGGTGAAGTGCGCAAACTGTGAAAAACTAAAAGAAGGGCATCGGGCTTGCCCATATTGCGGAGTGTACAAATAAAGTGAAAACTTCCACTGACCCCAGACATTTAAGACGCCGCGAGGCCGTAAAAATTCTTTTTGCCGAGACCTTCACCAAACAGCCGAACAGCCCCGAACTCGTAGCAGAAATTCTCAAGCACAAAGTTAAAATAGACAATAAGATTAAAAAGGCGGCTCCGGCCTGGCCAATAGACAACCTGAACAGAATCGATTTGGCAATTCTAAGACTTGCGGTTTATGAACTGGGAAAGAAGGAGGCTCCTCCCAAAGTTGTAATTGATGAAGCGGTGGAACTTGCCAAGGAATACGGAAGCGAATCTTCCTCTTCCTTTATCAACGGTGTCTTGGGTACAATATACAATGATGGACAGTGATTTTACAAAAACTAAAGATAAAGTTAAAAACGAGCTTGCAAACCACCTGGGAATCGAATCGGCAGATATTGAGGATGAATCGGTTCTTTCCGAAGACTTTCATATGAAGCCCAATGATTTGACGGATTTTGCAGAAGGCCTAACAGCCTCCGGTTTTGATACCTCAAAAATCGATCTTGCTGAAATTGAAACGTTTGGGGATTTAATTGAAGCCTTAACTGCCCGAGAGTAGATGCTATGAAAAACTTTAAAGACGCAGCCCTCCTTGATTTAGCCCTAACCCACCGTTCCTGGGTTAATGAACATAAAGGGGTCAGATCCAGCAATGAACGATTGGAATTTTTGGGCGATGCGGTTTTAGAATTTGTAGTATCAAAAGAACTTTACAAAAAATTTCCGGGTGAAGAAGAAGGCTATCTTACGGCCCTTAGAGCCAATCTCGTTAACACTGTATCCCTTGCGGGAGTAGCAAAAAAACTTGACCTTGGACCACTACTTAACCTTTCAAAAGGAGAGGAGGAAAGCGGAGGAAGGGCTAACCCCTCACTTCTTGCAGATACGGTTGAGGCGATAATCGGAGCAATTTTTATTGACCGGGGAATACTTGACGCCGAAAAATTTATAACAGAAAGTCTCCTGGTTGAAACCGAAAAAAGGGCATCCGAACCTCTGAAGGACCCTAAATCGCTTCTTCAGGAACATGTTCAATCCAAATCCTTCCCCGCACCAAAATATCAGGTGGTAGAGGAAAACGGTCCCGACCACGACAAGAAATTTGTTGTGGAAGTAATAGTTTCCGGGCAAGTTTGGGGCAGGGGAGAAGGAAAAAGTAAAAGCGTTGCCGAACAGGAAGCTGCAA